>JAFWBZ010000185.1 GCA_017537105.1 Clostridia bacterium
TCCAGGTGGTTGGTGGGTTCGTCCAGCAGCAGCAGGTTGTCCTGCTTCAGCATCAGCTTGGCCAGCGCCACGCGCCCGCGCTCCCCGCCGGACAGTGTGCCCACGCGCTGGAACACGTCGTCTCCCGTGAGCAGGAACAGCGCCAGGACCCCGCGCACGCGGTCGATCTCCAGCCGCGGGAAGTCGTCCCAGATTTCGTTCAGCACGTCCTTTTCAGGATGCAGCTGCGCCTGCTGCTGGTCGTAGTATCCTAGATCCACATTGGATCCAAAGATGACCTGCCCGTGATCGGCACCGAGCTTGCCGGCGATGATGTTCAGCAGCGTGGACTTGCCGACGCCATTCGCGCCGATCACCGCCACGCGGTCGCCGGCGCGGAGGTGCAGCTGGAAGTGCTCAAAGAGTGTGCGGCCTTCAAAGCCCTTGGAGAGCGCCTTGACCATCAGCACGTCCTCGCCGGTGCGCCGGCGCGCCTGAAAGTGAAAGCGGACCTTCTGCTCGCTCACGGGCCTTTCGATGCGCTCCAGCTTCTCCAGCCGCTTTTCGCGGCTCTCGGCAGCCTTGATGGACTTCTCCCGGTTGTACATGCGATACCGGGCGATGATTGCCTCCTGCCGGGCGATTTCCGCCTGCTGCAGGTTGTATTCCTTCAGCTGTCGCTCCAGATTTGCCTGACGCTGCACGGCGAACTGGTCGTAGTTGCCTTCGTATTGGTTCATCCGGTGCATGGAGAGCTCCGCCATGCAGTCGCACACGGCGTTCAGAAAATAGCGGTCATGGCTGATGACCAGCACCGTGCCTCGGTACTTCTTGAGCGTTTCCTCGAGCCATTGCGTGCTGGCGAGATCCAGATGGTTGGTGGGCTCGTCCAGCATCAGCAGCTCCGGCTGGGTAAGCAGCAGTCGCGCCAGGCAAAGGCGCGTCTTCTCGCCGCCGGAGAGCAGGTTCGCAGGCTGCGTCTCCCGCCCGCGGGCGAAGCCCAGGCCGGCCAGCACGCCCTGTATGCGGCTGGGCCACTCATAGCCGCCGGCACTTTCAAAGCGGTCCACGAGCCGCGCATAGGCGTCAGAGAGCTGTCGGAAGGCCGCGGGATCGTCGTGCACCTCGGCCATCTCGGCCTCCATCTGCCGCATCCTCGATTCCATCTCGCGCACAGGCTCGAACACACGCTCCAGCTCCTGCTGGATGGTCAGGTCCGACTGGATATCGGCGTCCTGGGTCAGCATGCCCACGCGGGTGCCCTTGACGAGGGAAACGGTCCCGGAATCCGGCTCCATCTGGCCGGAGATGATGCGAAACAGCGTGGACTTGCCGCTGCCGTTTACGCCGACGAGCCCCATGCGGGCCCCGGACTGCAGCGTCAGGTTCACGTCGCGCAGCACCTCGTTCATCGCGAAGGACTTGCTGATGTTTTGAAGGGTTAGCAGTATCATGAATGTGTTTCCTCGGTGGACTGACTCTGTCTTTTGAAGATGCGCATACGCACGCCGGTGTCCTGTATCAGCAGGTCTCCCTGCATCCGGGCGAGGACCCACGCACAGTAGATGTCCCCGGCAGAGCCCGACAGGTTGGAGATCTGGAGAATCCACAAAAACCAGAACCACTCCCGTGGCAGGAGGGCGATCAGCGCTTGCAGCGCAATGCCCCAGAGCACCACCGGCGCCAGCGCGGTGAATATGTGGGATCTGCGATCAAACCACACCGTGCTGCCGGCGTAGGCGTAGGGCAGCTTCAGGCCGTAGCGGGGCACTACTCCGGAGAGCGCGTACATTGCCGCACCGTGGGTCAGCTCGTGCAGCGGAATGTAGGCGATCAGCGCGGCACCCAATGCCGGCCAGAGAAACCAGCGGGAGCGCATGAAATCCCAGCCCAGGTGGATCGGGACGACAAACAGGCCGACGGCCACGGGCAGCACCATCAAGGCCAGTGAAAGGACCAGCACGGCAGTCATCTGCTTGCGGTTGCGCATGAAATCCATGCTTCCGGCGTATCGGTAGCCCTTGGGCAGCGTCTTGTGGTTCATGGCACATTCACCGGTCGATCCGGCCGGTCCAGCGACCGGAGGCGCCGCAGGGCAGCACGCCGCCCGCGGTGACCGGCAGCACGATCTCGTCCGCGGCCACGCTGCCGCCCCGGGTCCGCTCCACCGCCATGGTCAGCATGTTGTTCAGCACCGCGGGCTGAAGGCCCGTGGTGTAGCTGTTGATGAGCATGAACAGCGCGTCCTCCGCCAGCACCTTTTCACAGGCATCGACCAGGCCGTACAGCTCGTTTTCCAGCTTCCAGACCTCGCCGCCGGGGCCGCGCCCGTAGCTGGGCGGATCCATCAGGATGCCCTGGTAGAAGTTGCCACGCCGGGCTTCCCGCTGCACGAACTTCAGCGCGTCGTCGATGATCCAGCGCACGCTGGTTTCGTCGATCCCGGAGAGCTTTCGATTTTCCCCGGCCCACTGGACCATGCCCTTGGCGGCGTCCACGTGGGTGACCTTCGCGCCGGCCGATGCACAGGCACAGGTTGCGCCGCCGGTGTAGCCAAAGAGGTTCAGCACCTTGACGGGACGTTTGCAGGCGCGGATCAATCCGGCCATCCAGTCCCAGTTCACCGCCTGCTCCGGGAAGAGGCCGGTGTGCTTGAAGCCTGTGGGCCGGACGTAGAACGACAGTGCTCCGTAGCGCACCGTCCAGCGGTCCGGGAGTTTTTTGAAGAATTCCCATTCGCCGCCGCCCCTTTGGGAGCGGTGGTACCAGGCGTCCGCCTGCTCCCAGAGCGCGGGGTTCTGCCTGGGCCAGATAGCCTGCGGGTCCGGGCGGCGCAGCAGCACGTCGCGCCAGCGCTCCAGCTTTTCCCCGTCGCCGGTGTCGATGACCTCTTAGTCCTTCCAATCGCTTGCGATAAACATGAATGTCACACCTCGCTATCCTCCATTATAGCTGACTTTTTCCCGCCGTTCAATCAACTTTGGATGAAATATGATTTCCTGGTAGATTGTCGCGGCTTTTTGTGGTATAATGAAACCGAGGAAGCTATGTGAACGAGAGGGCGTGGTTGCCATGCGGACGGGAATCCTGGGCGGAGCCTTCGACCCGATTCACAGCGGGCACGTCGCCATCGCACGGGCGGCATTGGGCGCGCTGGGATTGGATCGCGTGCTGCTGCTTCCCTCTGGGAAGCCGCCCTACAAGCGTGTCCACGCCGGAAGGAGACAGCGGCTGCGCATGGTGGAGCTCGCCGCGGAGGGCTGCGCGGGCCTTGAGGTTTGCGATGCGGAGATCGTCCGAGAGGGTGAGAGCTACACCGTCGACACGATGGCTGCGCTCCGACGCCGCTGGCCCCGGGATGCGTTTACCTATATCATCGGCTCCGACGCACTCGAGCATCTGCCGGACTGGCGCGGCATCGACAAGGTCGTCCGCATGACGGACTTTGCCGTGGTCCGGCGTCCCGGGCTGCACAGCGATGAACTGCAGAAGACCGCCCGGAAGCTGGCAGACAGCTTGCATGCGCGCATAGCGGTCGCCGAGATCGAGGGATTGGAGCTCTCCTCCGGCGGGGTTCGGGAGCGGGTGGCCGAGGGCGCGCCGATCACCGGGTTCGTGCCTGCAGCGGTGGAAGCATACATTCGCGAACAGGGACTGTACCTGTGCGATTGCTCGGAGAAGGAGCTGCTGCGGCGGCTGAAATCGACGATTACGCTGCACCGCTACCATCACACGCTGGGCGTGGCGGACACGGCGCAGCGGCTGGCCCCGCGGTACGGCGTCGATCCCCTGCGGGCGCGGCTGGCCGGACTGCTGCACGACTGCGCGAAGTCCCTGCCCTACGGGGAGATGCGCAGGCTGGTGGAGGAAAACGTGCCGGACACCGACGCGCTGGAACTGGATTCCGAGCCGGTGCTCCACGCACCCGCGGGCATGGTGCTGGCGCGCCGGGACTACGGCGTGCGCGACCCTTTGATTTTGCAGGCCATCCGCCGGCACACGCTGGGCGGAGAACACATGACCGCCATGGACGCGGTGATCTATGTCTCCGACTTTATTGAACCCGGCCGCCGGCCCTTCGAGGGGCTGGAGCGCGCCCGGGCCGCGGCGGAGACGGACATCTTTGAAGCCATGCGCATCTGCGCGCAACTCAGCAGCGGTTATCTGACCGCCCACGGGCAGAGCCCGCACCCCAGGACCCTGCAGCTGTTGAAAGAAGACCCGAAGACGACAGGAGGCGCTGTACATGATGGAACCACGTGAGCTGGCAAAAAAGATTGCGGAAATACTGGACAACAAGGGCGCGAACGACATACAGATTCTCGAGGTGGGCCACATGACGTCCATCGCCGATTTCTTCGTCGTCGCCAGCGGCCGCAACGTGCAGTCGGTGCACACGCTGGCCGAGGATCTGGAGGATCGGCTGGCCGAGGAAGGGCTGACGCCCCGACGCAAGGACGGCCCGAACAACACCAAGTGGATCGTGCTGGACTATGCCCACGTGATCGTGCACATCTTCCACCCGGAGGAGCGGCAGTATTACAACATCGAGCGCCTGTGGCAGGACGGCGATAACCAGATCACCTTCGCCCCGTTGGAGGAAAAACCAGCGGAATAAAAGGATGCCGTTTCCAATCGGGAGAAGAATCCCGGCATGAATTTCGGATGCGGGCGCCGCCGGATCGGTGCGCACAGGGCCTGGCGAGGGCTCAGTGCGCGCGGCGGTCGTCCGCGTTCTCTGTTGCAGAGGAAGAAGGACCATGGAAGGACAGATTTCCTTTTTTGAGCGCGAGGCGCCGCGGCCGCTGGCGGCGCGCCTGCGGCCCAGGACGCTGGACGAGATCGTGGGGCAGCAGCACCTGCTGGGCCCGGGGATGATCCTCCGGCGCATCATCGAGTCCGACGGTATATCGTCGATGATCTTCTGGGGACCGCCGGGCGTGGGCAAGACCACCCTGGCCAACGTGATCGCGCGAACCACGAGCTCCGAGTTCATCGAATTCTCGGCGGTCACCAGCGGCATTCGGGAGATCCGGGCAGTGATGCAGAAGGCGGACCAGAACCGTGCGCTCGGCACGCGGACCATCGTCTTTGTGGACGAGATCCACCGCCTCAACAAGGCCCAGCAGGATGCCTTTCTGCCCTTTGTGGAGAAGGGAAGCATTGTGCTGATCGGCGCCACCACGGAGAACCCCTCCTTTGAGGTCAACAGCGCGCTGCTGTCCCGCTGCCGGGTCTTCGTGTTAAAGGCGCTTTCAGAGGAGGACATCCGCACACTGCTGGACCGTGCGCTCGCAAGTCCGGAGGGTTTTGGTGGTCAGAAGGTCGATATCGGCGAGGATGCGCTTCAGCTCATCGCGCGCTTTGCCAACGGCGATGCCCGCGGCGCGCTGTCCATCCTGGAGATGGCGGTGCTGAACGGCGAATTCGACGGCGAGACCACCACCGTGACGCGACAGTCCGTGGAGCAGTGCACCCAGCGCAAGTCGCTGATGTACGACAAGAACAGCGAGGAGCACTACAATATCATCTCCGCGCTGCACAAGTCCATGCGCAATTCCGACCCGGACGCCGCCGTGTACTGGCTGGCGCGGATGTTGGAGGCGGGGGAGGACCCGCTCTACATCGCGCGGCGCGTCACCCGCTTCGCCAGCGAGGACGTGGGCCTGGCTGATCCCAGGGCGCTCCAGGTGGCTGTCGCCGCCTATCAGGCCTGTCACTACATCGGCATGCCGGAATGTTCCGTCCACCTGACCGAGGCGGTGGTCTACCTTTCCTTGGCGCCGAAGTCCAACGCGCTCTACATGGCCTATGAGACCGCGAAGAAGGACGCGCTGGAGCAACTCAGCGATCCCGTGCCGCTGAACATCCGAAACGGCGTGACGAAGCTCATGCGCGATGTGGGCTATGGAGCGGGCTATCAGTACGCCCACGACACCGCGGAGAAGCTCACCGCCATGCAGTGCCTGCCGGATTCCCTGGAGGGCCGCGAATATTACGTGCCCACCGATCAGGGTGTCGAGGCGAAGTACGGCGAACGGCTTCGGCAGATCAAGGACTGGAAGGCGGGGAAGAGGCGGTCCGAGGAATAGCACTCCTGCTGCCTTTTATGGCGTCCACAATGTGTATCCCCAGGCATTCCTCCTCTATTCGCGTGCGTCCTTCCGGTGGAGGGCGCATTTTTGATGTTTTTGTGGCATGTTACGCCAAATGTGAAAAAACGGTTGCATTTAACTGTTAACGGTGCTATAATAAAACTATAACAGAGAAAGGAGCGGTTCGCATGGAAAACATCGCAGACAGGCCCGCGGCATTCAACCGTTCGACCGTGGACGACATCGCTCCTTCGAACGATCCCAGGGAGATGCGGTATCAGCTTGCCATCCGCCTGGCGGACAACATGCGGCTGGGGGAGGCGCTTCGCATCCTGGAGGTGCTCGGGGAGTATCGGGACAGCCCCGCGCTGCTGGAGGAG
Organism: Clostridia bacterium; assembly: GCA_017537105.1. Taxonomy (GTDB): domain Bacteria; phylum Bacillota; class Clostridia; order Christensenellales; family Aristaeellaceae; genus UBA2862. The sequence goes on from JAFWBZ010000185.1 coordinate 6,455, forward strand.
GTGCGCACCCTGAAGTCGCATTCCGACGCCGCGGAAGCCCGATTGAAGGAAGAGCGGCGGCACAAAGAGCAGGAGCGCGCGAGGAAGGAGGCCCGGGAGCGGACTGGAAGGCTCGTGGTCTGGGCAGTTGTGGCGGTCGTCGCCGTGGTGTTCATGCTGGCATCGAAATGAGGACGGGATACTCGCAATGCATCGACCGATTTCCCGCCTTGCCGCGCTGCGCGGCGGGCGGGAAATTAATTATGAATTAACTTGACCCCCGTTCGCGCCGGTGCTATGATGATCCTTGTAAACGTGATGACGGAGAAGAGTAGGCCGGTCATGATGCATCAGAGAGCCGCCGGGAGGTGCAAGGCGGTTGCGGATGCCGGTTGAATACACTCCCGAACGGCGCACCGAACGGCTGTGGGGTGGCCCGCGGCTCGGTAGGCTGCGACGGGTTCGCCCGTTACGGCGATAGGATATGTGTTCTGCGTATCCGATGAGGATGCCGTCGTGAGTCGGCGTCAAATTGAGGTGGTACCGCGGGTTGAACCCGCCCTCTGTTGTGAGACAGCGGGCGGTTTTTTATTGCAACAATACAGCTGGAGGCGAACGACCATGCCCATTACCGAGATTCTGAAGCAGAACGCCCAAAAGTACGGCGGCGAAATTGCGCTGGTGGAGATCAATCCCGAGATCCGGGAGGACCGGCGCGTGACCTGGAAGGAATATGAACTGATCGAGCGCGGCACGAGCGACGAATTCCGCAGGGAAATCACCTGGGGCGTCTTCGAGGAGAAGGCCAATCGCTGTGCCAACCTGCTGATGAGCAGAGGCATCAAAAAGGGCGACAAGGTGGCCATACTGCTCATGAACTGTCTGGAGTGGCTGCCCATCTACTTCGGCATTCTGAAAACCGGGGCTCTGGTGGTGCCGATGAACTATCGCTATGCCTCCGACGAGATCGAGTACTGCGCCAAGCTCGCCGATGTGGATGCGCTGTTCTTCGGGCCGGAGTTCATCGGCCGCGTGGAGGAAATCATCGACAGGATCCCCCGCGTAAAGCTGCTGTTCTATGTGGGCGACAACTGCCCGACCTTTGCGGAGAATTTCCTGCACCTGGCGGCCAACCAGCCCAGCACCTGTCCGGACATTCCCCTGACCGACGAGGACGAGGCGGCCATCTACTTCTCCTCCGGCACCACCGGCTTTCCCAAGGCGATCCTGCACAATCACGAGAGCCTGATGCACGCCGCCCGCACCGAGCAGAACCATCACGGGCAGACCCACGAGGACGTGTTCCTCTGCATCCCGCCGCTGTATCACACCGGCGCAAAGATGCACTGGTTCGGCTCCTTCCTGGTGGGCGGCCGGGCGGTGCTGCTCAAGGGCGTGAAGCCGTTGACGATCATCAAGACCGCGGCGGAGGAGCACTGCTCCATCGTGTGGCTGCTGGTGCCCTGGGCGCAGGACATCCTGGATGCCATTGACCGCGGCGAGATCCGCCTGGAGGACTATGACCTCTCCGCCTGGCGGCTCATGCACATCGGCGCCCAGCCCGTGCCCCGCAGCCTCATCAAGCGCTGGAAGGAGAAGTTCCCAACGCATCAGTACGACACCAACTATGGCCTCTCCGAGTCCATCGGTCCCGGCTGCGTGCACCTGGGCGTGGAGAACATCGACAAGGTGGGCGCCATCGGCGTGCCCGGTTTCGGCTGGCAGGCGAAGATCATCGATGAACAAGGCAACGAGGTGAAGCAGGGCGAGGTCGGCGAACTGGCCGTGAAGGGCCCCGGCGTCATGACCTGCTATTACAAGGATCCCAAGGCCACCGCAGAGGTGCTCCACGGCGACTGGCTGTGGACCGGCGACATGGCCATGCAGGATGCAGAGGGCTTCATTTACCTGGTGGACCGCAAGAAGGACGTCATCATCACCGGCGGCGAGAACCTGTATCCCGTGCAGATCGAGGACTTCCTGCGGGCCCATCCCGACATCAAGGACGTGGCGGTCATCGGCATTCCCCATGAGCGGCTGGGCGAGATCGCGGCGGCCATCATCGAGCTGAAACCCGGTTCGGCCACCACCGAGGCGGACATCGAGGCCTTCTGCCACGATGGACTGCCCCGCTACAAGCGCCCCCGCAAGATTATCTTTGCGAAGGTGCCCCGCAATCCCACCGGCAAGATTGAGAAGCCGAAGCTGCGGGAGATGTACGGCGCCGCGCGCCTGGTGGACGCGCAGGTCAGGCGTTGAGTCGGGGGTGCGTCTTTGCCGCCTGCAGTGGGTTGTTTTCCATCGCAGACAGGATTATGTGCCAGAAAAAGACGATTTCGCACAAGGAAGTTTAATACTTTAACATAAAAAAGTGGTGCATTTTGCTGCGCGCTGTGTTATAATGCACCTGCAAAACACACTTTGGAAAGGGTTTGATTGAGATGAGCACAAGGGAGCACCGGATCTGGAATCCGGCCATGGAGTGCATCGATCGCGAGGAGCTGCGCAAGCTGCAGGGCGAGCGCCTTGCGGCCACTGTGAAGCGCGAATACGAAAACGTGCCGATGTACCGCGCACGCATGGACGCGGCGGGCGTGAAGCCGGAGGACATCCGGAGCGTCGATGATCTGAAGTACCTGCCCTTCATGGAAAAGACCGACCTGAGGGACTACTATCCCTTCCAGCTGCTCGCCTCCCCGAAAAAGGACATCGTGCGTATCCAGGGCTCCTCCGGCACCACCGGCAAGCCCATCGTCTCCGGCTACACCCGGAATGACGTGGACATCTGGTCCGAAATGATGGCCCGCACGCTGACGGCTGCAGGCGGCACGGACGAGGACATCGTGCAGGTTGCCTATGGCCTGGGCCTGTTCACCGGCGGCTTCGGCGCCTATCAAGGCGCGAATACCATTGGCGCCATGGTGCTGCCCATGTCCAGCGGCAACACCCAGCGCCAGATCATGATGATGAAAGACCTGGGAACTACGATCCTCTGCTGTACACCCTCCTATGCGACGTATCTTGGCGAGACCATCCGCGACATGGGCATTGATCCGAAGCGGGACCTGAAGCTCAAGGCGGGCTGCTTCGGCGCCGAGCCCTGGACCGAAGAGATGCGCCAGAAGATCGAGGAGCTGCTGTGCATCGACGCCTGCGACATCTACGGCCTTACGGAGATCGCCGGCCCCGGCGTCTCCTTCGAGTGCCTGGAGAAGCACGGCATGCACATCAACGAGGACCACGTGATCGCCGAGATCATCAACCCCGCCACCGGCGAGCAGCTGCCCTATGGCACGCCCGGCGAACTGGTGTTCACCACCATCACCAAGACGGGCATGCCGATGATGCGCTACCGCACCCACGATATCTGCACGCTGACCGACGAAAAGTGCGAGTGCGGCCGCACGCTGGCGCGCATGGGACGCATCACCGGGCGCACCGACGACATGCTGGTCATCCGTGGCGTGAACGTGTTCCCGAGCCAGATCGAATCCGTGCTGGTGGGCGCTGAGGGCGTCGCGCCGTTCTACATGCTGATCGTCGACCGCATCAACAACTCCGATACGCTGGAAGTCCAGGTCGAGATGACCGAGGACATGTTCTCCGACACCGTCAGCCACGTCGAGAACGTTCGCAAGTACATCACCGACCAGATCAAGTCCGTCGTGGGTATCGCCTCCAAGGTCAAGCTGGTCGCGCCGAAGTCCATTCCGCGCTCCGAGGGCAAGGCGAAGCGCGTCATCGACAACCGAAAGCTGTGAGAGGAGGGGTCAAGGTGTTTATCAAGCAGATTTCCGTGTTTCTCGAGAACAACCCGGGCACGCTGCGCGAGATGACCGAATTGCTGGGCAAGGGCGGCATCGACCTGCTGGCGCTTTCCATCGCCGACACCCAGAACTTCGGCATCGTGCGCGTGATCGTGCACTCCGACCAGATTGATTCCGCCATGAAGCTGCTGAAGGAAGGCGGCTACATCGCCAAGATCAACCACGTCATCTGCGCCGCGGTGCCGGACCGCCCGCTGGGCCTTTGCGAGCTGCTGGCCATCATCGAGCAGGCGGGCCTTTCTGTGGAGTACATGTACTCCTTCCTGCGAAAGGCCGACAACGGCAGCGCGCACATGATCCTCCGCCTGAACGACGGCCAGAAGGCCGCGCAGGTCTTCGACATGAAGAACGTTTCCATGCTGAGCCAGGAGGAAGTGGACAAGCTGTAACAGCACCCCGCTTTACAGACGACAAAGGGACGCGATTTTGCGTCCCTTTGTCCGTTTTGGTCAGCGGTGTTTCCGGCGTCGCCGGCGGAAGTGGGTCCCTGTCCGCTCACTCCTTCCAATCCTTCAGCGCGCGCGCCAGGTATTGTCCGGTGAAGCTCTCCGGAACCCGGGCGACCTCCTCCGGGGTGCCGGTGGTGACCACGGTACCGCCGCCGTCGCCGCCCTCGGGGCCGAGGTCGATCACATAGTCGGCGGTCTTGATGACGTCCAGGTTGTGCTCGATCACCACCAGGGTGTTGCCGGCCTCGGCCAGCCGGTCGAGCACCTGGATCAGCCGCTCCACGTCTGCGATGTGCAGGCCCGTGGTGGGCTCATCCAGCACGTAGATCGTCCTGCCGGTGGATTGCCGCGACAGCTCGGTGGCCAGCTTGATGCGCTGGGCCTCGCCGCCGGACAGCGTGGTGGAGGGCTGCCCCAGCTTCACATAGCCAAGGCCCACATCCCGCATGGTCTCCAGCTTGCGGCGGATCTTCAGGATGGGATGGAAGAACTCCAGCGCCTCGTCCACGGTCATCTCCAGGACCTCGTAGATATTTTTGCCCTTGTAGCGCACCTCCAGCGTCTCCCGGTTGTAGCGGTGGCCCTTGCAGACCTCGCAGGGCACGTAGACGTCGGACAAGAAGTGCATCTCGATCTTGATGATGCCGTCGCCGGAGCAGGCCTCGCAGCGGCCGCCCTTGACGTTGAAGCTGAAGCGATTCGGCTTGTAGCCCCGGGCCTTGGCGTCCGGCGTCTGGGCGAATACGTCGCGGATCATGTCGAACAGGCCGGTGTAGGTGGCCGGATTTGAGCGTGGCGTCCGCCCGATGGGGGACTGGTCGATGGCGATGATCTTGTCCAGCTGTTCCACGCCGTCGATGCCGTCGTGGTCGCCGGCCCGCTGGCGGGAGCGGTTCAGCGTGTGCGACAGGGACTTGTACAGGATCTCGTTGACCAGCGAGCTCTTGCCGCTGCCGGAGACGCCGGTGACACAGGTGACCACGCCCAGCGGAAAGCGCACATCGATGCCCTTCAGATTGTTGGCCCGCGCGCCGCGCACGGTCAGCCATCCGGTGGGTTTGCGCCGCGCCTCTGGGGCATGGATGACCCGCTTCCCGGAGAGATACTGCCCGGTGATGGAGCGCTCGTTGGCCATGATCTCCTCCGGGGTGCCGGTGGCGATGATCTCGCCGCCGTTGAGCCCTGCGCCGGGTCCCACGTCCACGATGAAGTCGGCGTCCAGCATGGTCTCCGCGTCGTGCTCCACCACGATCAGCGTGTTGCCCAGGTCCCGCAGGCCCTTCAAGCTGTTCAGCAGCCGCCGGTTGTCCCGCTGGTGCAGTCCGATGGAGGGCTCGTCCAGGATGTACAGCACGCCCACCAGCCCAGATCCGATCTGCGTGGCAAGTCGGATGCGCTGGGCCTCGCCGCCGGACAGCGTGCCCGCGCTGCGGGACAGCGTCAGGTAGCCCAGCCCCACGTCGTTCAAGAAGCCCAGGCGCGCGTGAATCTCCTTCAGGATCTGCGCGGCGATGAGCTGCTGCTTCTCCGTAAGGGTCAATGTCCGGAAGAATTCCCGCGCGTCCCGCACGGACAGGTCGGTGACCTGGGAGATGTTCCGGCCCTCGAGGGTCACCGCAAGCGCCTCCTTTTTGAGCCGCCTGCCGCCACAGTCCGGGCAGGGCACCTGGGACATGTAGCCCTCGTAGACGGACTTCATGGCATCGGAATTGGTCTCCTGATAGCGGCGCTCGAGATTGGTGATGATGCCCTCGAAGGGCGAGGAGAACGTGCCCTGGCCGTCGGCGCGGGCGTAGTGCACCGTGACCTTTTCGCCCTTTGTGCCGTAGAGCAGGATGTCCACGACGCGCGGGGGAAGCTGCTCCACCGGTGTGTCCAGCGAGAAGCCGTAGTGCTTCGCCAGGGCCTCCAGGTACATGTGGGCCATGGAATCCGTCTCCGCGCTGTTCCAGCCGGATACCTGGATGGCGCCCTCGTTCAGCGACTTCGTGCGGTCGGGCAGCACGATGGCCGGGTCCATCTTCATCAGCACGCCCAGCCCGGTGCAGGTGGGGCAGGCGCCGTAGGGGTTGTTGAAGGAGAACATGCGCGGCGTCAGCTCGCCGATGGAGATGCCGCAGTCCGGACAGGCGTAGTTTTGCGAAAACAGCAGGTCCTCCGAGGAGGTCCGGTCCTCTCCGATCACGCTGGCGATCACCAGCCCCTCCGCCAGCTGCATGGCGGTTTCGATGGAGTCCGTCAGCCGTTGCTGGATGTCCGGGCGCACAACCACACGGTCGATCACGACCTCCACCGTGTGCTTTTTGTTCTTCTCGAGCTTCGGAAGCTCACTCATTTCGTACATTTCGCCGTCGATGCGCACGCGCACGTAGCCCTGGCGGGACATGTCCTCCAGTAGCTTGGTGAATTCGCCCTTTCGGCCCCGCACCACGGGCGCGAGGATCATGAGTTTCGTGCGCTCGGGCAGTGCCAGGATCTGATCGACGATCTGATCCACGGTCTGCTGGCTGATGGGCTTGCCGCACTTCGGGCAGTGGGGCGTACCGATGCGGGCGTACATCAGGCGCAAATAGTCGTAGATCTCCGTGACCGTGCCCACCGTGGAGCGCGGATTGCGGCTGGTGGTCTTCTGGTCGATGGAGATGGCGGGGGAGAGGCCCTCGATGTAGTCCACGTCCGGCTTTTCCATCTGGCCCAGGAACTGCCGGGCGTAGCTGGACAGCGATTCCACGTACCGTCGCTGTCCCTCGGCGTAGATGGTGTCGAACGCCAGGGAGGACTTGCCCGAGCCGGACAGCCCCGTCATGACGATCAGCTTGTTGCGGGGAATGACCAGGTCCACGTTTTTCAGGTTGTGCTCGCGCGCGCCTTTGATGACGATTTCGTTGATGTTCATTCGAGAAGACCTTTCTTTCGGGTCGGGATGCCGACCCCGGACAACAGTCGGGACGTCGGCACCCAGTACCCGTGTGCTTGCTGCGAAAACCGTGGAATCCATGCCGTGTTTCAGGGCAGGAGAGTCGTTTTCGCTTTCTTTGGGTCGCCCTTTGCAGGGCATTTGGCGTTACGGCAAATCATATCGATACTCCCGGCGGTCATCGTCAGAGCTTCGGTTTTTGCGCCCGTTCCATTCGCTGGTACGGATCATGCCCAGCCGCTCCATCACGCGATAGGACCCGATGTTTTCCGAGTCGCAATGCGCGAAAAAGTGGGAGATGCCAAGCGCTTCCCGGCCGTAATCGATGAGCGCCTGGGCCGCCTCGGTGGCGAATCCCATGCCCCAGTAGGCTTGATTGATGATCCAGGCCAGCTCGGCGCTGGCACGGTCGGGTTCAAGCAATAAGCTGACATTGCCGACCATCCGGTCCAGGTGGAATACGGCAAACTCGTATTTCTCCGGCAGCGCCTTGTTCCATTCCTCCGAGACGTCCTGGAGAAACCGGGCGGTTTCCTCGAGGCTGCCGCTGGGAAAGTGCACCATGAAGCGCGTGTTTTCCAGATCGGAGGAGTAGGCGTGGACGGCGTCGAGGTGTTCCGGCCCCAGGGGGACGAGGGTCAGTCGTTCGGTCACAAGTTCAATGCGCATGTGGGTTCCTCCCTTCACGAATTGTAGTTGGCGGTCCGTCAAATGCCATGTGTGCTGCAGTTCGTAAAGTGATCGGCCCAGGAGCATTTGTCAAACTTGCTGCGGTGCGATATTCATGGGAAGAGCGGCGTCATCGCGCGGGTTCCCGCGAGTGATCGTCGCGCATCGCACAATACGCATCCGCATGACGTAAAACTGCACATCCCTCTTTTCTCAAAAACTCCTGCGCTGTTGGGGCGCGTGGGGACAGGATCGGACGGCGGCCTTCAACCCTGGAAGACCGACAGACCGCAACCCTTTTCTTGTTGAATTGTCGTCAGCCCGGGTTTCGGTGCGTCATCTTCTCGCGGCGCTTGCGCCGCTGCCGGGACTGCTCGTTGGTCGCCATGACCTTCTCGCCCTTCAGGGCCAGCATCTGGTCGCGCAGCTTGGCGGCCTTTTCGAAGTCGAGGTTGTTGGCGGCCTCCAGCATCATTTCCTCGATGCGGTCGATGGCCATGCGGCGCTCTTCCTCGTCCATGGCGTCGTCAGCCCTTTCGTCCGCGGCGCGGGTGACTTCCATGAGCTCCCGGATGGCACTGCGCACGGTCTGGGGCGTGATGTGGTGTTCCTCGTTGTAGGCCTGCTGGATCTTCCGGCGGCGGTTGGTCTCGGAGATGGCCCGGTGCATGGAATCCGTGATGTCGTCCGCATACATGATGACCCTGCCGTCCACATTGCGGGCCGCGCGGCCGATGGTCTGGATCAGGCTGGTCTCCGAGCGCAGGAAGCCCTCCTTGTCCGCATCCAGGATGCACACCAGCGAAACCTCCGGCATGTCCAGGCCCTCGCGCAGCAGATTGATGCCCACCAACACGTCGAACTCCCCGGCGCGCAGCCCGCGGATCAGCTTGATGCGCTCCAGCGTCTCGACGTCGGAGTGCAGGTATTCCACCCGCACGTCCATCTCCCGCAGGTATTGGGTCAGGCTCTCGGCCATGCGCTTGGTCAGCGTGGTGACCAGCACGCGTCCGCCCTGCCCGGTGACCGTGTGGATCTCGCCCAGCAGGTCGTCCACCTGTCCGGTGGCGGGGCGCACCACGATCTCCGGATCGATCAGACCGGTGGGGCGAATGATCTGCTCCACGACCTTCCCGGCGCGGGTCAGCTCGTATTCTCCCGGCGTTGCGGAGACGTAGATGACCTGGTTGGCCCGCGCCTCGAACTCGTGGAACTTCAGGGGACGGTTGTCGAAGGCGGCGGGCAGGCGGAAGCCGTAGTCCACCAGCGAGCGCTTGCGGGCATAGTCGCCGTTGTACATGCCCCGAATCTGGGGCACGGTGACGTGGGACTCGTCGATAAAGATGAGGAAGTCCTTCGGAAAGTAGTCCATCAACGTGAACGGCGCTTCGCCGGACTGTCGCCCGTCAAAGTAGCGGGAGTAGTTCTCGATGCCGCTGCAGTAGCCGATCTCACGCATCATTTCGATGTCGTAGTGCACGCGCTGCTCCAGCCGCTGCGCCTCCAGCAGGCGGTCTGCGGCGCGAAAATCGGCGAGCCGCTGCTCCAGGTCCTCCTCGATCTGGGCGATGCAGGCGTCCAGCTTGTCCTGCGAGGTGGCATAATGGGAGGCCGGAAAGATCATCACGTGGTTCATGAAGCGCAGCGCCTTGCCCGTGGTCATGTCGATTTCGGAGATGCGCTCGATCTCGTCCCCAAAGAACTCCACCCGCACGCCGCGCTTCTCGGAGGCGGCCGGAATGATCTCGATGACTTCGCCGCGCACACGGAAGGTGCCGCGCTCCGGCTCGAAGTCGTTGCGCGTAAACTGCATCTCCACCAGCCGCCGGAGCAGCTCGCCGCGATCGATCTCCTCGCCCTCCCGAAGGGAGATGGAGAGGTTCTCGTATTCGTCCGGGCTGCCCAGACCGTAGATGCAGCTGACCGAGGCCACGATGACCACGTCCCGCCGCTCCGCGAGCCAGGCGGTGGCGCTGTGGCGCATGCGGTCGATCTCGTCGTTGATGGAGGAGTCCTTCTCGATGAACGTATCCGTCGAGGGAATGTAGGCTTCGGGCTGATAGTAGTCGTAGTAGGAGACGAAGTAGCCCACCGCGTTTTCCGGGAAAAACTCCCGGAATTCCGCCGCCAGCTGAGCGGCCAGCGTCTTGTTGTGAGCGATGATCAGCGCCGGGCGATTGGCGTTTTTGATGATGTTCGCCATTGTGAAGGTCTTGCCGGAGCCCGTGACGCCCAGCA
>JAFWBZ010000186.1 GCA_017537105.1 Clostridia bacterium
CCCCGTTGTCATGGGGTCAGGTCGGTCAGGCGACTTCCCTTCCAAAATACTGGCACAGCCCGACGTAGATGCCGTAGGCGAGCTTCTCGCGGAACTCGTCCTTGGCCAGGTTCAGGTCGTCCGAGCGGTTGCTCAGATATCCCATTTCCAGCAGCACGGAGGGCGTGGTCGTCCAGTTGAGGCTCATGTATTCGTTGTAGACCTTGACGCCCAGATTCTTGAAACCGGTATACTGGCTCATGGTCTTGGAGATGTTTTTGGCCAGCGCGCGGCTCTCGGCCACCCAGTTGCCGGTGGTCCGGATGTAGCAGCTGGAGCCGTGGGACTTGGAGCTCTTCCAGCTGTTGCAGTGCAGCTGCAGCGCCACGTCCACGCCGGCGGCGTTGAGCATCTTGGCGCGGTCGATGTTGGTGAGCATCACGTTGTTGGTGGTGCGCGTGATGACCACGGTCGCGCCCTGCTCCTCCAGGATGCGCTTCAGCTTCAGGCCGACCTGCAGCACCACCTGGTATTCCGGCTGGTGCGTGTAGCGGCCGCCGGCGCCGGTCTTGACGCCCTTTGCCCGCTTCCGGGAGCCCGGGCGATGGGATAGAGCTTCTTGATCGTCTTGACCTGATGCCCGGGGTTCAGCCCGATGACGAGGCCGGTCAGCGGCGGATCCTCCGGATTGATGACGCAGACCTTGCAGGTGTTTACAGCCGAGGCTTTGGCCGTGCTTCGCGCAGTGATGGTCGCAGTGCCGCAGGAAACGGCGTGAATGGCGCCCTGTTCATCCACCGTGGCGACGGAGGGATCGGAGGAGGTGTACTGCAAACCCGTGTAGGAGGCGTTGGCGGGAGAGATCACCGCTCTGGACTGGAAGTCATCCCCGGGATGCAGGGTCACGTACAACCGCTGGAAGTCCACGGCCTTCGGCATGACCACCTTGACGGTGACGGTGCACTTTGCGGTCTTGCCGTTCACCGTGCGGGCATAGATGTTGGCCTTGCCCGCGGCGAGGGCCGCGATATTGCCGTTTTCATCCACACTCACCACGTTGGGCTTGCCGGAGGACCAGGTGACGGTCTTGTCGGTGGTGTTCTTGGGAGTGATGGAGGCGCTGAGCCGCGTACCGTTGAAGAGGGCGAGCGTGAGGGACTTCTTGACCTTGATGCTCTTGGCGTATACAAACCCCGTGATGTCCAGCCGGCAGACGACGGACTGCTTCTTGTATTTGGCGGTCACGTAGGCGGTACCCGCCTTCTTGGCCTTGATCTTGCCGGCGCTGACGCTGACGAGCTTGGCGTTGGAAGTGGTCCACCGCGCCTTCTTGCCGTTTACCTTTTTGCCCTTCCAGGTGAGCTTCAGTGTTGCGCTGGAGCCCTTGTTGATGCTGAGCGCATGGAGGTTGATGGCGAGGGCGGCGTCGGTGCTGCAGACGATGCGCGCGCCGGGCGCGAGATCAAACCAGGAGAGCAGGTCGACGCTCCTGGCAGGGGTGCCCGCGATGAGCACGTTGTTGAGCGTGAGCGTGCCGGTAATGCGGGCGAGCTTGCCGGTGAAGTCCGATGCCCGCACCAGGTTGACATTGCTCCAGGTCTCCCAATTCGCGGCGATGGTTTCGTCAAAGCGCCGGGTTTCATATCCCTCCACGGCATCCGGGTCCTCCTCGACGGGCGGCTCTTCGCCGGAGCCCTCCGCAGGAGGCTCGAAGGCCTGGGAGTCATCCGTTTCCTCCGCCGGGGGATCGATGGATGGCTCCTGCTGAGGCGCGGCCGTCTGCTCAGGCGGAATCGCATCGCAATCATTCGTGGAAGCGGGCTGCGATCCGTCTCCCGCAGGAGAAGCGTCCACCGGGTTCTCTCCTCCCGCCGGTGTGAGACTGAGGATTTCCTCCTCCCCTGATGGCGTGTCGGTCTCCTCCGCAGGCAGCGCGACGGCGTCGTTTTCCTGCACGACGGCATCTGCGGGCTCTGCAGAAAAGTCGCCGCCTTCGGCATACGCGGCCACCAGCGGCTGAGAGATGAGCAGCAGCACAAACAGGATCGACAACAGCTTCTCAAACGGCTTTCTCCTCATGCCTTCGCACTCCTTCGACATGAAATGGACCAATAAACGCCACAATCAACTCATTCTATCATAGAATCGAAGTCAATGCGAAGAAAATGAAATGACCTTGCGAAGAATATGAATGCCGACGGCGAAAGGGCGGAGCGTCAAGAGAGAATTCCGCGAGAGCCGGAGAACACGGCGCGGCGCATCGAGGTTTCTCCGGAATCGGAGCCAAAAGGCGGCGTGGTTGTGCGCGACGGATTTTCATGCCCGACGCAAAGCAAAAGGCCCGCCCGGATGCGACCGGGTGGGCCGGGAACCGATCTGCCGGACGTGCGTCCGGGATCCGTATCCCTGCGACAGGGTGGCTCAGTAGCGGCTGCCGTTGCTGCCGCTCATCTGGCGCTCCTGGGCCTCGATCATCTTGCGGACCATGTTGCCGCCGATGCGACCGGCATCCTTGGAAGACAGGTTGCCGTTGTAGCCGTTGTTCAGGGTGACGCCCAGCTCGTTGGCCACCTCGTGCTTCATGTTGTACATCGCTTCACGCGCTTCCGGGACGTTGATCTGATTGTTGCTGGAATTGTTGTTTGCCATTTTCAATGACCCCTTTCAATTTGGTGCAGACTTTGCGGCAGGCGCCGTTCAGCCTGACACTATTTTGACCGGGGCCATTGTTTTTACACTGGAAAAACGCGGCTGGCAGATTTTGCGAGCCGCGCATTTCGATGTTTTTCGAAGGACGCGCAGCGACTTTGCATTGCGCGTATGCCATCGATGGCTTCCCGACGCGCCCCATTTGCAGCCTCCAATGCGAACGCAGCGCGGCGATGCATCCTTTGTCGCGGCCGACGCCGAACCCCTTTGCCCGCGGGCCCGCGAAAGGGATTCGCTTATCCCGGCTTGGCTGCTTCACAGAGAAAGGACGTTCAAAGAACGTCCTTTCTCTGTGGCGCACTCAAAGGGATTCGAACCCCTGACCTACCGCTTAGGAGGCGGTCGCTCTATCCTGCTGAGCTATGGGTGCATGTTCAATTGGCGCGGCCGGTGGCGTCCGCGGTGTCTATTATCGCATGAATCGAGCCGCTTGTCAAGGGCGGAATTGTTGCAAAGCGGGGCTCTCCCGCGGGATTGCGGGCCCTGCGGGGAGGCGGATCGCAGGGATCGTTTCAAAGGCAGCGTTAAATGTATATTGCGGGGATTTCTTTACCTGTTTATGCATGTCTGAGGGAGTGGAAAAGTGGTATAATAATTATAAGAAGAAAAAATTTTCAGCGCCATGCTTTCGGCGCGCGAGAGGCATCATTCATGCAGAGAGAAAATCATTACGACGAAAGCCAAATACAGGTTCTTGAGGGACTGGAAGCGGTGCGCCGCCGTCCGGGCATGTACATCGGTTCCACGGACGAGCGCGGCCTGCATCACCTGGTCTATGAGATTGTGGACAACGCCATCGACGAGGCGCTGGCGGGCTTTTGCGACAACATCGAAGTGACGCTTGCCCGGGACGGCTCTGTCACCGTCCGGGACAACGGGCGCGGCTTTCCGGTGGGCATCCATCCCAAGGTCGGCCGGCCCGCAGTGGAGGTCTGCCTGACCATACTGCACGCCGGCGGCAAGTTCGGCGGCGAGGGCTACAAGGTTTCCGGCGGCCTGCACGGCGTCGGAGCATCCGTCGTGAACGCGCTCTCCCGGCACCTGAAGGTGAACGTCTATCAGGACGGAAAGGTTTACCAGCAGGAGTATGAACGCGGGAAGATCCTCTACGACCTGAAGGTGGTGGGGGAGACCGATCGCACCGGCACCACGATCCAGTTCTGGCCGGACGTGAAGACCGGCGAGGATCCGGAGCCCGGCATCTTCGAAACCGGCGAGTTCGACTTTGACACGCTGAAGACCCGCTTCCGCGAGATGGCCTTCCTGAACGCGGGCATCCGCATCAAGTTGCGGGACGAGCGGCCGAGGCCCGGCGCCCAGACCGGGAGCACCGCGCAGGATGACGAGGTGCACACCGAGGTGTTCCACTACGAGGGCGGCATCGTTTCATTTGTAGAGTATCTGAATCGCCACAAGACGCCGCTGTTCACCCCGCCGGTGTACATCTCCGGCGTGAAGAACGGCTCCACTGTCGAGGTGGCGCTGCAGTGGAACGACAGCTTCAATGAAAGCGTGTTTTCCTTTGCCAACAACATCCACACGCCCGAGGGAGGCACGCATCTGGCGGGCTTCAGAAACGCCATCACCAAGGTCATCAACGACTATGGCCGCAAGACGGGCATGCTGAAGGCCAGCGACGCCAACCTGACCGGCGACGACGTGCGCGAGGGTCTGACGGCCATCGTGTCCGTGAAACTGGTGGAGCCGCAATTTGAGGGCCAGACAAAGACCAAGCTGGGCAACTCGGAGATTCGCCCGCTGGTGGACGGCATGGTGTCGGACAAGTTGGCGACGTACCTGGAGGAGAATCCGACCTCCGCCCGCACGGTGCTGGACAAGTGCCTTTCCGCCGCCCGCGCCAGGGAGGCGGCCCGCAAAGCCCGCGACCTGACCCGCC
>JAFWBZ010000187.1 GCA_017537105.1 Clostridia bacterium
GGCCCGCGCGAGCACATGCCTCGCGCGGGCCTTCCATCTTATTATCCGTCAGGCGTTCAAATACTTCCTGAGCGTCGCGCGCACCGCGCCGGGTCCGGCGACCAGCTCCGCGAAGTAGCCCTCGGCGAGTTCGCCCAGGCCGGCCTCATAGAGGTCCACGCCGAAGATGCGGGCGTTGGAGAACATGGGCTTCAGGATCTCGTGGAACGGTCCCTTGTCGCCGAGCTTCACGCCCTTGACCGCCGCCTGGGCCTCGGCCAGCAGCGGATCATCGCTGGGCGTGAAGGGCTCGCCCTTGTCGTCGACGCCCATCACATAGCGAAGCCAGCCAGCAAACACCAGCGGGATGATCTTCAGATCGTGCACATCCAGGTCCGGACGCTTCTGATAGGCCTTGATGGTCTCGCCAAAGCGAATGGCCAGCTTCTGGGAAGTGTCCGTGGCGATGCGCTGCGGGGAGTCCGGCATGAACACGTTGGGCAGGCGCACGTTGACCACGGTGTCGATGAACTCGCGCGGATTCAGCACGCCGGGATCCACCACCACCGGCAGGCCCTCCTTGTAGCCGATGACCTCGATCAGCTTCCGCAGGTCGGGATCCTTCATCTCCTCGGAGATCAGCGTGTAGCCCAGCATGCAGCCGTACACGGACATGGCGGTGTGCAGCGGGTTCAGGCAGGTGCAGACCTTCATGCGCTCCACCTTGTCCACCGTTTCGCGCTCCGCGAACATCACGCCGCGCGCCCCGTCGATGGCCGGGCGTCCGTTCGGGAACCAGTCCTCCAACACCAGGTACTGGGTCTCCTCGGCGTTGACGAAGGGCGCGACGAAGGTGCCCTTGCCGGTCTTGACGGCGTCGGCGCCCTCGAAGCCGTCGGCCTTGACCATCTCGATGACCTTGGCGTCCGGGCGGGGGGTGATCTTGTCGATCATCGTCCAGGGGAAGCCGACCTTCTCGCGGTCGTTGACGTACTTCACGAAGCCCTCGTCCGCCACGCCGCGGCGGCACCACTCCTCCGCGAAGGTGTTCACGGCGTCATACAGCTTGGTGCCGTTGTGGGAGCAGTTGTCCATGCTGACCATGGCGATGGGCAGCTGGCCGGCCTTGTAGCGGGTCCACACCAGGGCGGCCACCTTGCCGATGTAGCTCTCCACGGCCTTGGGGCCCGCGGCGAAGTCCTTCTCGATGGCGGGAGTGAAGCTGCCGTCGGGGGCCTTCACGCTGTAGCCCTTTTCGGTGATGGTGAAGCTCGCCATCTTCAAGGACGGGCTCTCAAAGATGGCCCTGATGCGGGCGTAGTCCTCGACGGCCGGGTCCATGCGCAGCGACTCGGCGATGCTGGCGACCACGGTCTTGTCGATGGTGCCGTCGTGCTTCAGCGTCACGGAGAGGCACAGGTTGTCGAAATCGCGGTAGGCGGCGTCGATGATCTCATAGTCGTAGCCCTCGGCGACGATCAGACCGGTCTTCAGCACGCCCCGGTTCAGCAGATCCTGCACGAAGGAGGCGATGAAGGCGCGGAAGATGTTGCCGGCGCCGAAGTGGATCCACTCGGGATTGGCGCGGGTGGCCTTGTGGATGGCGTCGATGTCGAATTCGGGCAGCTGGTAGCCCTTGTCCAGCCATTCCTTGCGGTTGTTCAGGATTTCATTCAGACAAAGCTTCATGTGCATCACCTCAGAAATTATTTTTATAGGCCCACAGGCCCAGTGCGGGATTGGGAACGAAATAGATCTCCTCGCCGTCCGGCATGGTGTTGTAGCCCGGCTTCAGCGCCTTGGGATCGTAGCGCTTCACCGCCTCGTCGTAGGGCATGTAGTTGAAGCAGACGCTCTCGATCTCTTCCTTGCTCACGAGCTTCGTGCAGTAGGTGATGGTGAAGCGCCCGTCGGTGGAGCCCTGGATCAGGTGCGCGGCGGCGGAAAGGTTGGCCTTCAGGTCGTCGTGGGTCTTGCACATGTCGATCACCTTCTGGCTGCCGCAGTAGCCGTAGCGGCGAATCAGCACGTCGTTGTCCGGGTCCTCGCCGAAGGTCTCGACGCCGGGGGCCAGCACCACCAGCTCGCCGCCGTCCGCAATGGCCATCCGGGTGCGATAGACCGACTTGTTGCCGACCCAGGTGGTCTTGAACTCGGAGCCGTCGAGATACGCCACCACCTTTTTCACCGGGGCGTCCAGGAAGGTCATGTTCTTCTGCTGCGCCAGGGCGACCGCCTTGTCAAAGTAGCTGCGCTCCGCGCCGATGAACAGGCCGTGCAGCTGGATGACGCCCTCCGGCGCGGTGGTGACCGTCAGCGCATAGCAGATGGGCAGGTCCTTGAGAAAGTGCTCCGCCGCGTAGTCGAAGACCTTGCGGACCGGAGAGTGGTCGCGGCCCATCATCTTTTCGGTGCCGTAGAAGGCGCCCAGGATGTGAGAAGAGGAGATCATGGAGCTGCCGCCGCAGCCCACGAAGATGTTCTTGGAGTGGTTGGCCATGCCAACCACCTCGTGGGGGACCACCTGGCCGATGGAGAGAATGAGATCATAGCCGTCATAGAGGTACTTGCTGACCTCCACGTCGATGGCCTCGTTGTACACGCCCTCGGAGACCTCGCTGACGAACTCCTTCGGGACCTGGCCGATCTTCACCACGCCGGTGCGCCAGTTGTGCACCAGAAAGCGCTCCTTGGGGATGTCGCCATACATGTGCGCCAGCTGTTCGTCACTGATGGCGAAGTGCGTCCCGACGGCCTCCAGCAGGTCCACCCGGCAGGATCCCTCCAGCATGTGGTAGTACATGTTGGCGATTTTGCCGGCGTCGGAATGATAGCGGGTGTAGTCCGGAACGAGCAACAAAACCTTTTTCAGTCGATCCTTGCAGTCCGAAAGGGAGTCCTCCAGCGCAAGCCTGAGCTGCTCGTCGCTGATGGCGCCGCCGCTTTCGGCGTACAGTACCTGTCCCTTCATGATACTACCTCCTGTGCTCTCTCGCTGTCTGCCGGCATCCGCAGCGGCCCTTCGTCCCGGAATGCATGCGCACGGGGCAGGCGGGTCGTTTGTGCTGATATATCAGATACCGACAACAAAATCTTCCAACTACATAATAACATAAAACACGCACACAATCAATAGAAAAATGCAGGAAAAGTGATAAAACCGGGGCGCAAGAGGCGCGTTTTTCGAGAAAAA
>JAFWBZ010000188.1 GCA_017537105.1 Clostridia bacterium
AGGATCTGCACGATGCGCTCGATTTCGCCGGTTCGCCCCACCACGGGATCCAGCTCCCCGGCCTTCGCCGCGGCGGTCAGGTCGCGGGAAAACTGATTCAGCACGGGCGTACCGCCCTCTTCGCCCTCCGGGGCAGCCTGGGCGTCGTCCGCGCCCGTCAGGATGCGAAGCAGTTCCTCCCGTGCCTTGGACAGGTCCATGCCCATCTTGATCAGCACGTGCGCCGCGACGCCCTCCCGCTCCCGCATCAGCGCCAGCAGGAGATGCTCCGTGGAGACATAGTTCTGCTTGAGCTCCCGGGCCTCGCGCACGCTCTGCTCGATCACCTTCTTGGTTCGGGGCGTGTAGACCATCTGCTTGCCCTGCACGTCTTCATCGCCGCGCCCGAGGATCTGTATGATCTCGTTCCGGGCGGCGTCCAGCGTAATGTTCTTCAGCACGGCGGTCGCCCCGCCCGGCTCGGTCAGCACGCCGAGCAGCAGATGCTCCGTACCCACATAGGTGCGTCCCAGCTGCGCGGCTTCCCTCTGTGCCGCCATCAGCGCGCGCTGTCCGCGCTCTGTGAATTTTGCATAATATGCCATGGATTCAGGTTTCCTCCAGAGATCGTTCGGTCGATTATTCCGCCACCAGCTTTTTCAGCTCCTGCCGCAGCACCTGGGCCCGCAGGATTTCAGATTCGCGCGGACTGATCAGCTTGCCCGCGCGCACCCCCAGCGATCCGGGCTGCACGTCCATCATCAGCATGTCCAGGCCCGGCAGCGGCGCATGCAGATAGCCCATGCTGGCCGCGTAGCGGATGTCTGAATAGCGCTGCATGAACTCCTTGACCGTCATGAGCCGCGCATGCATCAATTCTCCCCAGCTGCGCATGAGGCTATCCTGCAGCTGGAGCATGTCCTTCTTTTCGGCCTGCTCGCGCATGGAGCGCTCGTGCTCCACGATCTGCTGCGTGGCCGCCACCAGCGCGCGGATGACGTCCTCCTCGCTGCGACCCAGCGTCGCCTGGTTGGAGAGCTGGTACAGATTGCCCCGCGCCTCGCTTCCATCGCCATAGAGCCCGCGAACCGTGAGCCCCAGCTTCGCGATGGTCTGCATCACCGCGCCCATCTGGCTCGCGCCGGACAGTGCCGGCAGATGCAGGATCACGCTGGCGCGCAGGCCCGTGCCGGTATTGGCCGGGCTGGCCGCCAGGAAGCCCCATTGGTGGTCAAAGGCGAAGGGATAGCGCTCCCCCAGCGCCTCGTCCAGCTTCATGGCCATCTCCGCGGAGCGCTCCAGCTGCAGCCCGGGCAGCAGCCCTTGGAAGCGCACGTGGTCCTCCTCGTTCAGCATCACCGTCACCGTCCCGGCCGACGAGATCATCGCTGCGGAGCGATTGACGAACTTCAACAAATCGTAGCTGATCAGGTGGTGCTCCACGAGCCTCGAGCGCGCGTCCTCCTCCAGGTCCGCCATGCGCAGAAAGGTGAACGCAGAGCCGTTCTCCGTGTTGAATACGGCCTCCGACGTCCGCTCAATGACCTCCTCCGCATACTCGGGCGTCAGCTTGGGCGAAAACGGAAGGTCTTCGTAGTTCCGGGAAAGCCGGATGCGGCTGGAGATGACCACATCCTGCTCCGGGGCAAGGACGAACTCATGCATCGCTGCGTTCCCCCTTTCCCTCCGAGGACAGCCGCGCCTGGGGCTCCACCTTGATGTCCCCCTCGCGCCGCTCCAGCTGAATGTTCAGCGCGCGAATCGCGTCCCGCAGCCGCGCCGCCTGCTCGTAATCCTCGTCGGCAATCGCCCGCTGGAGCTTCTGCTTCAGCCGGTCAATGTTCATGCGGATGGACACGCCGCTGTGGACGCCGCCGGGCACGCGCCCCGCGTGCTGCGTGTTGCCGTGCACGCGCTGCAGCAGCGCCGTCAGCGGCACCTTGAAGGCCTGATAGCAGTTCGCACAGCCGAGCATGCCGCCCTTTTGGAACTCGGCGTACGTCATGCCGCACTGCTCGCAGGTGTAGCTCGCGTATTCCTCCTCCTGCTGTGCCTGCCCGTCGGCGTTCCTGTTTTCGAGAATGCTGTTGAGAATCCCCGCGAGGTTGGAAAAGTCGATGCCCGGAAGCTGCTTCTGGTGCCTGGCCATGCAGGCGGGACAGAGATCACGCTCGACCCGGTCGCCGTTGATGATCGTCACCAGGTGAAATTTCGCGGGACGAATGCCGCAATCCTCACACATCATCGCGCTTTCCCTCCTCCATATTTCGAAATACCTGGATCAACATATTTCTGAACACCGCGGCGCGGAGCACGTCCTTTGCGCTCACGGGCAGCGTCAACGCGTTTCTGGCCACCGCGGACTTCATCAGCAGCGCCTCGTTCCGGGTCACCATCTTCCGCTCGTACAGGTTGGAGATGATGGCGTTCGCGGTATCCTCGTCGATGGAATTCCCCACGCGGCGCAGCAACGCGTCGAGAAAATTTGGCTCCCCGCGGCTCTGCATCCGCACGATGCGCACATAGCCGCCGCCGCCGCGCCGGGATTCGATGATATATCCGTGATCCACCGAAAAGCGCGTCGCCAGCACGTAGTTGATCTGCGAAGGCGCACAGCCAAAGTGCTGGGCCAACTCGTTGCGGCGCAGTTCGATGTGGGCGTCCTCGTGCATCAGGTCTTTGATAAACTGTTCAATACTGTCAGAGAGCTGAGCCATAACAACACCTTCTTTTGACCTTCTTTGACTATTATAGCACACTCCGCAACGTTTTGCAACAGGAAAATCAAGCCTGTAAGCCCTCTGAAAAAACTACTGGAGCACCGCCATCAGGATTCTGTAGGAATTCTCCACGGCCCGGGGCAGGAAGGTCTCGAACTCCATGGAGTGATTGTCGTCGGTGGAATCCGAGATCGCCCGCAGTATGGCGCAGGGCACGCCGGCAATGCAGCAGGTCTGCGCGATGGAGGCGCCCTCCATTTCGCACACCTCAGCGCCAAAGGTCTCGACGATGCGCCGCTTGTCCTCCCTGCGGCTGATGAACTGGTCGCCGGAGGCGATGCGCGCAGGCACGCCCTTCACGCCCGCCCGACGGGCCGCCGCGAGCAGCCTCTCCCGCCACGCGGCGTCGCAGGGCAGGTAAGTCACCAGCTCGCCGCGGATCGAAAGCGCGCCGTTGGGCTCGCCGATGGCGGAGGTGTCGTAGTCGTGCTGCACGGCATCCGTCGCCACGGCGACATCGAGAATGTCCAGCTTCGGCGACAGGCTGCCCGCCACGCCGGTGTTGATGATGACCTCCGGATGAAAGGTCAGGATCATCGTCTGGGCGCAGATGGCCGCGTTGACCTTGCCCACGCCGCACTTCGCCACGACGACCTCCGAACGCCCGATTTTCCCGCAGCAGAAGATCTGCCCGCAGACCGTCCTGCGCTCCAGATCCTGTATTTCACCGATCAGGCGATCCACCTCCGCCTGCATTGCGCCGAGGATTCCAATCATGTTATTCCGTTCCTCCGTCTTTGGTTTTGATCAGCAGGCACACCGCCTGCGCGGAAATGCCCATTTCCTCTCCCTCAAAGCCCATGTGCTCCGTGGTGGTGGCCTTGACGTTCACCGCGTCACCGTCGACATCCAGGCCCCGGGCGAGGTTCTCCCGCATCGCCTCCATGTGGGACGAGAGCCTGGGCCGCTGCGCCACGATGGTCACGTCCGCGTTCATCACCCGATAGCCCTTTTGGCGAACCAGGCGCATCACCTGCGCCAGCAGCTTCATGGAAGAGATGCCCTTGTACGCCGGATCGCTGTCCGGGAAGTGCCGTCCGATGTCGCCCTCGCCCAGCGCGCCGAGCAGCGCGTCCATCAGCGCGTGGACCGCCACGTCCGCGTCGGAGTGGCCGTCCAGCCCGCGCGCATGCGGGATCTCCACACCGCACAGCACCAGCTTTCTCCCCTCGGCGAGCCGATGGGCGTCATAGCCGTGGCCGACGCGCATCGGGGCGACGCAGGGCCGGCTCCAGGCGTCAAAGTCCGCCCGGGTCGTCAGCTTTCGGTTTTCCTCCGCGCCCTCCGCCGTCACCAGGTGGACGGACCCATAGTAGTGTTCAAACAGCATGGCGTCGTCCGTGACCTCCAGGCCCTCCTGCGCGGCGCGCCGATGTGCGGCGAGCAGCCTGGCGTAGTCGAAGGTCTGCGGCGTCTGCACCGCGCGCAGCGAATCCCGATCCGGCGTCGTCACGCTGCCGTCCGGGGCGAACTGCTTGATGGTATCCACCACGGGCGTCGAAATCACGCCGCTGCCCCATTTCCGCGCGGCGTCGATGGTGGCGGCGATGATCTCGCGGCTGACGAACGGTCGGGCCGCGTCGTGCACCGCGACGATCTGCGCGTCCTCCGGCACGGCCAGCAAGCCGTTCAGCACGGATTCCCGGCGCGTCCGTCCGCCTTCCGCCAGGCGCTTGACCAGGGGGCACTCGCCCTCCTCGGCGCAGAGCTGCACATAGCGCTCGCGGTCGTCCGGAGAGAGGACGAGCACGAGCCCGTCCAGCAGCTTCGACTCAGCAAACGCATCCAGGCACCGCGACAACACGCTGCGCCCTTCCAATTTATAAAAGACCTTGTTTTTGCCCAATCCCGCGCGCGTGCCGCGGCCCGCCGCGACGATCACGCCCCAGGTGCTCATCCCCGGGCGCGGTACATGTCGGCCGCATCCTGTTTGGCCGCATGCTCCGCGATGGAAAGGATCTCATACTCCGAATACTTTTCGCCGAAGCGGATTCCGAGGATGTCTCCGACGCGCACATCCGTGCCCGGCTTGGCCTCCTTGCCGTTCACGGTCACGTGTCCGGTGGAGCAGGCATCGTTGGCGACGCTGCGGCGCTTTATGATCCTGGAGATCTTTAAGAATTTGTCCAGCCTGATGGCGGTGGGCGCCACATGCTCCACCGGCTTTTTTGCCTCCATAGCCTTTCTGCTCATAGATAGAATCCTCCGTAGTTCCCCGTTTTTTCCGGCAGCGCCGATCGCCGACGGCGATTGCTGCGCGGGTATTTCCTCACAATTGCAACAAATAACAGGGCTGCCTCCGTGCGAAGCCGCCCTGTTATCGTGGATGTAGCTTAGAACTCGTCCTTGAAACCCTTGCCAGCCTTGAAGGTCGGGATCTTCTTGGCGGGGATCTCAATGTTCTCGTTGGTCGCAGGATTGCGGCCAACGCGGGCAGCGCGCTCCTTGACCTCGAAGGTACCAAAGCCCATCAGCTGAACCTTCTCGCCAGCCTTGAGTGCTTCGGTGATCGTCTCGGTGAAGGCATTCAGCGCAGCCTCAGCCTGCTTCTTGTTCAGTTCGGACTTCTCGGCGATCTTCGCAATCAGGGTCGTCTTATTCATTGTAGTACACCTCCAGATATTTCAGCACATTGAGCACAACTCAGCGCAGACAATGCTTGCCCCATTGAGCACAACAAGGAATAATTCGGGAAAGCCTATCGTTATTCCTGCTATTTTATCACACGAATCACAATTTTACCAAATCCCAATATTCTCTCAATGTTTTGCTCGGCAAGGACGCAAGCGTGCGCCCATTTTCGAGGATTTCCCCCTCGATTTTCTCGAATCGCGCGATAAAGCGGTCCGCCGCGCCGTTGAGCGCGAGCTCCGGATCCACTCCCTTCAGCCTCGCGTAGCCGCAGAGGGTCAAGAGCAGATCTCCGAGAGCGGCCTCCGTCGCGTCCCCGGAGACCTCCAGCACGCGAATCTGGTCGACGACGCGCGCGAAGGCCTCCCCCGCGTCTGCATCGCCGAGCCCTGCCTCGGCAGCGCGCTTGAAGAGCTTGGCAGCCCGCAGCGTGGCGGGCAGCGAGCGGGTGATGTCCCGCATCGACTCTGCGTGGGTCCTCTGGCCGCGCTCTGCCATCTTGTTCTTGCTCCAAAGCCCGAGCACTTCCTCCGCATTCTCCGCCTGATCGCGGCCGAACACGTGGGTGTGCCGGCTGATCATCTTTTCACAGATCGCCGTCGTGACGTCGGAGATGTCAAACTCCCCGTGCCTGCGCCCGATCTCCGCGTGGAGCGCGACCTGCAAAAGCATGTCGCCCAGCTCGTCGTACAGATGCTCCACATCGCCCTCGTCGATGGCGTCGATGACCTCATAGGCCTCCTCCAGGATGCAGGGGCGCAGGGACTCGTGCGTCTGCACCCTGTCCCAAGGGCAGCCGTTCGGGCTGCACAGAAAGCCGATGATCTCCATCAGGTGGCTGAAATCATAGCGCTCCAGCTTCATGATGTCCCGCTGCGCGGGAACGAGCACGCAGGTGCGGTGATCGAACCGGTCTCCCCGGTCCATCGTGTACAGCGGGAGACGGACGGGATCCGCATCGCCCTGCAGCATCCAGATCTCCGATTCCTCCGGATAGACCTCCATCAGCTTCAGCTTGACTTCGCCGGCCAGCTCCCGCCCGTCCAGCTCGCGCACCAGACAATTTTCATGCGCGGACAGGTGAAACGCCTCCCAGTCGGAGGCCTCCACGCAGCGCATCTCGCCGGTGACGAACGCCATCAATGGCCCCTCCGCCGGCGGCCCGGCGATCACGCGCACGCCCTCCGGGCAGACGGCGCAGAGGGCGCTCACGCTCCGGTCGCGCACATCCGCCACCGCATAGACGACATCCTCCCGGGCCGCGGCATCCAGCACCGCCCGGGCCGCGGCACTGGCATGCTCGTCAAAGTCCTCGCATTCCTCGTACAGCGCATCCAGCGACGCAAACTCCAGGTGCCTTTCCCGCAGCCACGCCGCGCAGCCGCAGCGATCCGTGTGCAGCAGTATGCGCCCGCCGCCCGTCAGCGCGTCGATGGCGTCGAGCGTGAGTTGACCGGCGCTCCACCCGGTGCCGATGACCGTAATCCTGCCCATAGTGCCGCCTCCCGTGGGATACTGTCCGTGAGAGGCATTATAGCACACAAAGGTTATGTCTTCAAGCGGCGCAAGGGTCCTTCGGGCCGGACTCGGATCACTGCTCCATCTGCCGCCCGATGATGTTGGCCGTGGTCTCCGCCACCTTCTGATCGATCTCCGTCATCTGCCGCTTGGATTCCCGGCTCAGCAGCATCAGCCCGCCAATGATCTCCCCGTCGGCCAGTATGGGCGTGATGACCTGGGATGCATAGGCCTCCGGCCGATCCTCGCCCGTCATCGGGAGCATCCGAGCGCCTGACGAGAGATTCAGTACGACCTGCTGCCGGTTCTGCAGGATGTGATCCACCTCGGGGCTCAGGGCCTTCTCCACATACTCGCGCTTGGCCGCGCCGGAGCTGGACACGATGGCGTCCCGGTCGCTGATCAGCGCCACGTGCCCCAGCGTGCGGTGCAGCGAATCGGTATAGTCCTTGGCAATGGCTGCGATCTCCCCGATCGGGGAATACTTCTTCAGCACGACCTCCCCGTCGTGGTCGGTAAAAATCTCCAGCGGGTCCCCCTCGCGGATCCGCAGCGTGCGGCGGATTTCCTTGGGAATGACCACCCTTCCCAGCTCGTCGATCCGCCGAACGATGCCCGTTGCTCGCATAAAAAACGCCTCCGATACGTTCAAACTGTCTGAAACTGCGTTTCAGCGCACACACTTCAAGTCGTGTGCGTAGTTTGCGCGAATCGGGGCGTTTTATGCGCGGGAGCCGGCCTCCGGACAGTCCCGGCAGTGCGGACGTTCCTCCCGCACGAACAAGAAAAGCCGCCCGAAACGGACGGCTGCGTTTCCCGGATGGATTGCCTATGCTTCCTTCCATTCGAAATAATTGCTGATGACGTTCACGTGGTTGCTGGACACGTGCAGCACTCCGCCGGAGACGTAGGCCTTGCGCACATCGCCATTCTCACACGTGATGCGGGCTTCTCCGTCTCCGATGGAAGCCGCGTAATCGATGTGGTTCGGCAGGATGCACACGTCGCCGCCGGTCGTGCGCACGATGATCTTCTGGGCGTCCTCCCGGAAGAACAACCCCTCGGGGGTCACCACCGTCAGATGAATCACAGCCATGCTCACTCACCCTTTTTCGCCTTCGCGACGGCCTCGTCGATGCTGCCCACGAACAGGAACGCGCTCTCCGGCAGATTGTCGTGCTGTCCCTCGATGATCTCCTTGAAGCCGCGGATGGTCTCCTTCAGGGGCACGTAGCGTCCCTCCATGCCGGTGAACTGCTCGGCCACATGGAAGGGCTGGCTCAGGAAGCGCTGCACCTTGCGCGCGCGGGCGACGATCTGCTTGTCCTCGTCGGAGAACTCGTCCATGCCCATGATTGCGATGATGTCCTGCAAGTCCTTGTAGCGCTGGAGGATGCTCTACACCTGGCGCGCCACCTCGTAGTGCTCCCGGCCCACGATCTCGGGGGTCAGTATGCGGCTGGTGGAATCCAGCGGGTCGACGGCGGGATAGATGCCCAGGGACGCGATGGAGCGGGAGAGCACCGTGGTGGCGTCCAGATGGGCGAACGTGGTGGCCGGCGCGGGGTCGGTCAGGTCGTCCGCGGGCACATAGACCGCCTGCACGGAGGTGATGGAGCCC
>JAFWBZ010000189.1 GCA_017537105.1 Clostridia bacterium
CTTGTCGGGAGGGATGTTTTATGTCAGAGAGCAGTTCGCTGCACATCCACACGCGCGCCGTGCCGAACGGCGCGCAGACTGCTTTGGACGGCGCAGGCGGCCCTTCAGCAGAAGAGGGCGCCGGAGCCGCCGTTCCGGGCCGCGTCCGAGGCGTTCTCCGCAGGCATTCCCGCCGCATCTCCCGCGGGGACGCGCTGCTGCGCAACGGTGCCATCGCCTGTGCGCTTCTGCTGGGCATACTGGCCCTGGGCAGGCTGGAGGCGCCGTGGGCAAAGGTGGCGAGCGAGCGCATCGAGCAGGCGCTGACCCTGCGCATCGATCTGGACGAATCCATCGGCGCGCTGCAGTTTGTCAGGGATCTCATGCCGGAATCCGCGCTGGTGTTCATGAACATCGGCTCTGAGGACAAGGCCATTGCGCCGGTGGACGGCGCGCTCTCCCACCGCTGGACCAACCTTCAGCCCTGGCTGATCTATCAGTGCGGACAGGACGATGAGGTGCGGGCAGTCAAAGCCGGAACCGTGACGGCGGTCAGCAGCCTGTCCGAGGGGAAGGTCGGAATACTGATCGACCACGGCTCCGGCCTGGAGAGCCTGTATGCCGGCCTGGATAGCGCCGACGTGCGCATGGGCGACGCGGTGGAGCGGGGCCGGACGCTGGGCCGTGCGCAGGAGGACGTGTACTTCGAATACCGCAGCGGCGGGGAATCCATCGACCCTTCTCCGCTCCTCGGCCTCTGATGGAGTGGAAGATCGCGGGCGTCAGGGTCCGCCTCCATCCGCTGATGCTGCTGCTTGCCCCGCTCTGCGCCATGCTCGGCGGCGGCGTCCAGGCCCGCGCGCTGCTCGTGAGCCTGGCCGTCCACGAAGGCGCTCACCTGCTCGCCGCGCGCCTGCTGGGCATTCGCGTGGAGGAGCTTCGCCTGATGCCCTTCGGCGGGTCCATGGATCTGGGAAACCTCTATCTCCTGACGCCCGCCCGGCTGCTGATCGCCGCCCTCGCCGGCCCGGCGGCAAACCTGGTCACGCTTTTCGTCGCCGCGGCGCTCGCGCAGTGGCGCGCAATCTCCCCGCAGGCCGCGCTTCAGATGTGCAATGCCAACGCGACGCTGCTCCTGTTCAACCTGTTGCCCGCACTCCCGCTGGACGGCGGCAGGGCGCTCTATGCCCTCACCCATCGCAAGCTCGGACAGCGCCGCGCCGCCCGGCTGGGCGTTCGCCTCGGCCGCGCGCTGGCAGTTCTGCTGGTGGCGTTCGCCGCGTATGGCTGCGCCCGCACGCACAGGCTCAACCTGTCGCCGCTGATTGCCGCGCTGTTCATCCTCTCCAGCGGCCGCCGCGAGCTCGACGCCCTGACAGAGGCAGACGTGGAATCCCTGGCCCGGCTCGTTCTGAAGGCGGCGGACGTGCTCCCGGCGAGGGTTCTCGCCGTGGACGGGTCCACGAGCGCGCGCACGGCGCTGCGGGGGCGGTCTCCCGCCTCCCGCACGCTCTACGCGGTGTACTCCGGTGGTGCGCTCCGGGGCTTTACCGACGATCGCTCGCTGCTGAGGGCCGCGCTGGCCAATCCGGCGGCGACCGTCGCCCGGGCGGACATCTGGACAGGAAGCGCGCGCCGCATTGAAAACGCGGCGCGCGCCTGATGAAATCCTATTCGCATTTTCCCGGGGTGCGTTGCGGCAGCTTTCCGTCTCCTTGGGAGGCGTGTCAGTCCAGCTTTGCGTCCTTGAGGATGTCGCAGAAGTCGAAGGTGGCGAAGTAGTCCCGCACGGTCTCCGGGCGGCGGATCATGTCGAAGCTGCCGTCCGGATGCAGCAGGATCTCCGCACTCTTGAGCTTGCCGTTGTAGTTGTAGCCCATGGAATAGCCGTGGGCGCCGGTGTCGTGGATCACGATCAGGTCGCCGTCGTGGATCTCCGGCAGCGCGCGATCGACGGCAAACTTGTCGTTGTTCTCGCAGAGCGAACCCACCACGTCGTACATGTGGTCGCACAGCGCGTCCTCCTTGCCGGCCACGGTGATGTGGTGGTAGGCGTCATACATCGCGGGGCGCATCAGGTTCACCGCGCAGGCGTCCAGCCCGATGTACTCCTTGTAGATGTGCTTTTTGTGGATGGCGGTGGCCACCAGGCAGCCGTGCGGGCCGGTCATGAAGCGGCCGAGCTCGGTGGACAGCGCCACGTCGCCCAGGCGCGCGGAGGTCATCACATCGAAGGACTCCTCGATGGATCGGCCGATCCTGGCAATGTCGGGCATGGTCTGCTCCGGCTGGTAGGGAATGCCCACGCCGCCGGAGAGGTTGACCATGAAGAATTTGCAGCCGAGCTTCTGGCTCATCTCGATGGCCAGCTCGAACAGGATCATGGCGTTGGCGGGATAGTAGTTGTTGTCCGCGGCATTGCTGGCCAGCAGCGCGTGCAGGCCGAATTCCTTCACGCCCAGCTGCATCAGGCGCTCCGCGGCGTAGAAGATCTGCTGCTTTGTCATGCCGAACTTGGAGGCGCTGGGCTGGCCCATGTACACGGAGCCGATCAGCAGCTCTCCGCCGGGGTTGTAGCGCAGGCAGATTCGCTCGGGAATGCCGCCGTGCTTCCGGAGATAGTCGATGTGGGTGATGTCGTCCAGGTTGATGATGGCGTCCAGCTTCCGCGCATACGCATACTCCTCCGCAGGCGTCTCGTTGGAGGAAAACATGATGTCGCTTCCGGAAAAGCCCAACGCCTCCGCCATCTTGAGCTCCGCCATGGAGGCGCAGTCGACGCCGCAGCCCTCTTCCTTCAGGATCTTGAGGATGAACGGATTGGGACAGGCCTTCACCGCGAAGTACTCCCGGAATCCCCCGTTCCAGGCAAAGGCCGCCTTCAGCTCCCTCGCGGTTTTTCGGATTCCCGCTTCGTCGTACAGGTGGAACGGCGTGGGATAGACCGCCGTGATCTCCTTGAGCTTTTCATGGGATACGAAGGGCATCTTCTGCATAAATATTCACTCCTGTCCGTTGAAACAACAGTTTATTCGTTTTTTTATTCCACGTCAAGCGTTTTCCCGTTGATTTTCCCGCTTTGCCGTATTGTTTAACAATTCGCCGTTGAACCCAGTTCGATTTCGTGCTACAGTATAATGGAATGATTGTCGAGAAAAATGCAATGGAGGAGTTCCTCTTGTCCCTGTCCGACCGCATTGAAAAGCTGTTTCTGTCCGTCCAGAAGCCGGTGAGATACATGGGCGGCGAATTCAACGCCGTGATGAAGGATCCGCACAGCGTGGATGTGCGCTATGCCTTTTTGTTCCCGGATACCTACGAGGTGGGCATGTCCCACCTGGGAATGAAGATCCTCTATCACTCCATCAACGCGCGCGACGACGCCTGGTGCGAGCGCGTGTTTTCGCCGTGGGTGGACATGGCGGACCTGATGCGCGAAAACGACATTCCCCTCTTTACGCTGGAATCCCGCACGCCGGTCCGGGAATTCGACCTGCTGGGCGTGACGCTCCAGTACGAGATGAGCTTTTCCAACATCCTCGAGGCCCTCGACCTGGCGGGCATCCCGCTCAGGCGCGAGGACCGGAAGGACGGGCCCTTTGTCATCTGCGGCGGACCCTGCACCTTCAACCCGGAGCCGCTCGCGCCGTTTGTGGACCTCGTGGCCCTCGGCGACGGCGAGGTGGAAACCCAGCAGACCATTGACATGTACCGGCGCTGGAAGGCCTCCGGCGCGCCCCGGGAGGCGTACCTGCGCATGTGCGCGGAGATTCCCGGCATATATGTGCCCTCCTTGTATGATGTCAGCTACCACGACGACGGCACGGTGAAGGCCATCCGCCCGAAGCCCGGCAGCGGCGCGCCGGAGGTGGTCTACAAGGCCATGGTGCCGGACCTGGACTCTGCTGTCTATCCCGAAAAGCTGATCGTGCCCTACGGCGAAATCGTGCACAACCGCATCATGCTGGAGATCTTCCGGGGCTGCACCCGCGGATGTCGCTTCTGCCAGGCCGGTATGATCTACCGCCCGGTGCGCGAGCGCAGCCTGGACCGCCTGATGGACTTGGCGGACAAGCTGGTGTCCTCCACCGGCTACGATGAGATCTCCCTGATGAGCCTCTCCTCCGGCGACTATTCCTGCCTGCCGGAGCTGGCGCATCGCATGGTGGAGAGGTTCGCGGCCCGCAGGGTCCGCATCGCGCTGCCCTCCCAGCGCATCGACAACGTGCTGACTGACACGCTGAAGGAGACCCAGAAGGTCAAAAAGACCGCGCTGACGCTGGCCCCGGAGGCCGGCACCCAGCGCCTGCGGGACGTCATCAACAAGGGCGTCA
>JAFWBZ010000190.1 GCA_017537105.1 Clostridia bacterium
CCGAATACGCGGAGAAGGGCAAGTCCATTTCGCTGGCGGAATCCGGCGCGATGGTAGCCATGGACCCCTACACCGGCCGGGTGCTGGGCATGGTCAGCTATCCCGACTACGACCTGAGCATCTTCAACAACGGCAAGGTGGACAGCTCCCTGTGGTCCGCCGCCATGGAGGGCAACGATCCGCTGTACAACCGCGCCATATCCACCAAGGACGCCCCGGGTTCGATCTTCAAGCTGTGTACGGCGCTGGGCTCCCTGTCCGAGGGCGTGCTGACGCTGGACGAGCGCATCAGCGACATGGGCGGCTTCTACAAGACCAACCAGACCAACCCCGCCAAGTGCTGGACCTCCAATCCCCAGCTGCACCAGAACCAGACCGTCATCGAGGGCCTGAAGAACTCCTGCAACTACTTTTTCTACGAGGTCAGCTACCGCCTGGGCATCGACAAGCTCTACCAGTGGGCGGCGGCCCTGGGGCTGACCAGCAAGACCAACATCGAGCTGCCCGGCGAGGCGACCAGCATCGTGGGCAACCAGCACATGCTGTACGATCCGGAAAACTCCCCCACCTGGCAGAACACCGCAAAGCCGCTGTTGACCTACGAGGCCATCAGGGAATCCCTGACGAACACCATCACCGAACGCCGCATGAACGTCTCCAATGAGGTGCTGGAAAAGGCCATCGCCGATCTCATGCGCATCGCCGTCAGCTATGACCAGAAGACCGACTGGTACCGCCCGATCCGCGAGATCCTGCAGTATGACATCGGTCTGCCCGCGAACTACATCTCCAGCCACTACATGGTCAACACCTACGTCACCTACCTCGCCGACCTCTTCTGGACGCCCAATGAGACCATCATGTGCGGCATCGGGCAGTCCGTCACGATGGTGACGCCGGTGGCCGTCGCGCGCTACGTGAGCGCCGTTGTCAACGGCGGCACGGTCTACGACGCGCAGATCGTCGACAAGATCATCGCGCCGGACGGCTCCGTCGTCCTCGAAAAGCAGCCGGTGATCGCCAATCAGATCAACACGGACGGCGCCTACTACGCCGCCATCCGAAAGGGCATGGAGGAGGTTACGGACGAGGTCGCCGGCGGTACCGCATCCAAGTACTTCCGCGACGCCAAGTACACCATCGCCGCCAAGACCGGAACCTCCCAGAGGACGGAGCTGGACGTGGAAAACAACAGCTGGATCGTGACGTACGCGCCCGCGGACGACCCCAAGATCGTGGTCGTGTGCTATATCCAGAACGGCTATTCCGGCGCGTACTCCTCCCCGGCCTGCATCAAGACCATCGAATACTACCTCGACAGCCTCAAGAACCGGGAGAAAACCAGCGTGACCTCCGAATATACGCTGGCAGACTGATCGCCTGCCTGGATCGAAGCGGAAGCCGCCTTTTCGACATCACCCTGCGCAGGGACACGGCAGGATACGCAAGGAGATCGTGAATGTTCTCGAGAATCAGAGCATTTTTCAAGTACATCCGGGACAATCAGTTCGACAGGAGCCTGATGAAATACTTCGACTGGCCGCTGCTTCTGATTGTTCTGGTCATATCCCTGTTCGGCGTCGTCTGTATCTTTTCCGCCACGTCCAGCCAGGTGACAGAGTATCCCGCCAACGTGGTGGAGATGCTGCAGACGCAGTCGATCCTCTATCCCCGACTCCAGCTGATGTGGATTGGCGCCGGGCTGGTTGCCATGGCCATCGTCATATTCTTCCCCTACGAGCTCTACGGCCAGTACGCCAACGCCATCTACGCGGCCAACATCGGCCTGCTCGTGTTCACGCTGCTGGTGGCCCAGGTGGGCCGCGGCGGCATGACGGCCTTTCTGGCCTGGGGCGGCGGCGACCGTGGCTTCCAGACCTCCGAGGTCGGCAAGGTGGCCATCATCATCGCCTTCGCCAAGGCGTTCTCGGTGCGCATGAAGCCCATCATGAAGTTCTCGGACATCATCCCGCTGGCCATCTACATGGGCATCCCGCTGGTATTGATCGTCGCGCAGCCCGATGTCGGCACCGCGCTGGTCTATCTCGCGGTCTTCGCGGTGATGGTGTTCGTGTCCGGCATCAACTCCAAGCTGATCTGGGGCGTCATCATCGCCTTCGTGCTCATGCTGATCCCCCTCTGGTACTTCATGAACAATTCCGCTTCCGACAACTTCCGCTTCACGCGCATACTGATCTGGCTGGATCCGGAATCCTACCCCGACAAGGCGCGCCAGGTCATCAATGGCCAGATCGCCATCGGCTCCGGCGGACTCCTGGGCAAGGGCATCGTATCCCCCGGCAGCTTTGCCTCGCTGGGCTACATCTCGGACGACCACACCGACTTCATCTTCGCCATCGTCTGCGAATCCTTTGGGCTCGTGGGCGGCTGCGCGCTGGTGTTCGCCTACATCCTGATGATCGCCCGGCTGATCTGGCTCTCCATCAAGGTCAACGATCCGTTCGGCTCCTATCTCATCGTCGGCGTCACGGCCATGCTGCTGTTCCACGTCATCGAGAACGTCGGCATGGTCATCGGGCTCTTGCCCGTCACAGGCATTCCGCTGCCCTTCGTCAGCTACGGAGGCAGCAACATGCTGACCAACATGATGGGCATAGGCCTGGTGCAGAACGTGGTCATGCGCTCGCGCCAGCGCGAGCTGCAACTGCGGACCAGCACCCACCGCGTGGTGCAGATCTGATCCCCACGCCGCCGCCCTGAAGCACCGGATAAAACATCCCTCCCGCGCATAGCCTATGTTGACGGGAGGGATGTTTTATGTCAGAGACCGGCACCCTGAAGATCCATGCGCAGGTGCGCCCGCAGGCCGCGGCGGAGAAGACGCCGCCCATCGTGATCGAAGCGCCCGAGCCCCGCAAGCGCCTCAAGCGGCGCGCCGCGCTGACCCGGGGCGACCGGCTGCTGCGCAACAGCGCCTTCGCCTTCGCGCTGCTGCTGGGCATACTGGCGCTGGGGAACGTGAATGAGCCCTGGGCGCAGAAGGCGTCGGAGAGCGTGGAGCGTGCGCTGACCATGCGCATCGACCTGGACGACTCCATCGGCGCACTGGAATTCGTGAAAAACCTGATGCCGGAATCGGCGCTGGTGTTCATGAACCTGTCCGGGGAGACGGCGCTGGAGAAACCTGTGAACGGCCCGCTGACCCACGCCTACACCCACCTCCAGCCCTGGCTGGTGTTCGACTGCCCGGAGGGCGC
>JAFWBZ010000191.1 GCA_017537105.1 Clostridia bacterium
GATTGCCATATACGATCCACTTTTCGATGTAGACGCCTTCCTCCTCGGATGCGACGAGCGGCGGGCGGAAGTAATGCTCCCGATAGAAGGGATCCACGTTCTTTTCCCAGTCCATCAGGTCCAGAACGGCTTCGATGTCGTCCTGCTTGTCTTCGGGCAGATTTTCCACCAGGAAGGTGCGGTCGTACACCTCGCCGGAGGCGACGTTTTCGTACACGGAATTGACATCGCTGTTCCACTGGGGCTCGTAAGTCAGGTAGGAGCCCGGCGCGTGTACGACGCCGGTGGGCGTATACCAGCCGGTGCCCAGCTCGATGCGGTAGGCGCGGGACAACTCGGTGATGCGGTTGTCGTGGGTGCCGTATTTCAGCAGGCGTTCCCGCACCTGCTCCCGGGTGACGCTGGGATCGAATCCAAAATAGGTTGCGGGCATGGAGCCTGCGTAGTTGTTGTACTGCGGGGGATAGTAGTAGCACTCCGGCTTGCCGAGCACGCCGATGCGCGCCGCGTCCTCAAAGCCCAGGTGCAGGTGATGAAACAGCGGCACGTCGTAATCGAAGAACTTGGAGTACATGGGCCAGGTGCCATACTGGTCCATCATATCCTGGCCGATCAGCCGGGCGCCGAGGACCTCCACGGCTTCGCGCAGCTGGAAGCGGTCCTCCGGGCCGGGGCCGTAGGCAACGTAGCTGTAGCCCTCGTCTTCAGCCGCAAGCGGCCCGTTGTTGCACTTGATTACGCTGGAAAACCAACGCTCTTTGATGGCGCCACGCTTGGTGCCGCAGGCATAGTAATCGTCCGGATGAAGGCGCAGCCTGCGACCAGGCGTGGAGAATGGACGGGGAACAAATACGGGGATGAGCTTGAATATGCCGCCATTATCCTCGTAAACCCTGGTGATGAGTTCCTGGTTGCTCATGGGGAAACCTCCTCTTCAATGTCGCATGGGTAGTTTTTGATTCGACG
The DNA here is from genome assembly GCA_017537105.1 of Clostridia bacterium. Taxonomy (GTDB): domain Bacteria; phylum Bacillota; class Clostridia; order Christensenellales; family Aristaeellaceae; genus UBA2862. Next base: position 967 of record JAFWBZ010000191.1, read on the forward strand.
ACATCCCTCGCATCAGGGCTTTGCCCGGCGCGTGTTGATCCTTCAGCGGCGTGCTGATCGCCTATGCAGGCTTGCCGCCCTTTATCGCCAAGCTGGCTGCGCAGACCATTGGCCGCGGCTTTGCGCTGGTATACTCCGATGGCCGCCCCTATATGATCGCGCATGATACGTACAAGGCCATCGGCAAGGGGAGCTGGATCGGAATTCCCGTGCCGATCTGGATCATGGCCGTGGTGATACTGATCGCGGCTGTCGTGCTGCGCTACACCACATTCGGGCGTCACGTCTACGCCTTCGGCGGAAACCGAAACGCCTCCAAGCTCTCCGGACTGAATATACGCACGACAGAGATGGCCACCTACATCATCTCCAGTTTCTGCGCCGCACTCGCGGGCACGATCCTGTCGGCGCGCATCAGTTCAGGCTAGCCCACCGCCGGCCAGGGCTATGAGCTGGACGCCATTGCCGCGGTGGCCATCGGCGGCACCTCCATGTCCGGCGGCATCGGCCATCTGAGCGGTACCATACTTGGCTTCATTATCATCGGCGTGCTCAGCAACTCGCTGACGCTGTTGAACGTATCGTCCTTCTACCAGGACATCGTAAAGGGATTCATCATCATCTTTGCGGTCCTGATGGATCTGCGGACAAAGCGCAGCGGGAACTGAGGCGCCGGGATAAGAATATTAAAGGAGGGTATAACGATGAAGAAGCTGTTTTCCCTGGTTCTCTGTGTCGCCCTGATTGCCATGTGCATGGGCGCGACCGCGTTCGCCGCTGAAAAGGACAACTACGTGATTGGCGCGCTCATGAAGCAGAATGCCGACACCTTTGTCAAGAACATTTCCGACGCCATCGTGGCGCATGCCAACGAGCTGGGCAACGTCACCCTGGACATGCAGGATGCCGAGGGCGACATCAACAAGCAGCTGGAACAGGCCGAGACCATGCTGACCAAGGGCGTGGATGCCGTCATCCTGAACGCGGTCGATGTCGAGGGCTCTGCGCCCATCGTCGACCTGTGCCTCGAGGCGGGCGTGCCCGTGATTGAGTGCAACACCCTGACCAACAATTCCGACGCTGCCACCTGCTATGTCGGCTCTGACGACGTGGACGCCGGCCGCATCCAGGCGGAGTTCCTGAAGACCGTGCTGCCCGAGGATGCCAAGGTCTGCTACATGATGGGCCCGATCGGCGTGTCTCCGCAGATATATCGCCTGGAAGGCATCACCACCTATCTGTTTGACGAGCGTCCCGAGATGCAGGTGCTGCAGTCCCAGACCGCGAACTGGAAGCGCGACGAGGCCATGGCGCTGGCTGAGACCTGGCTGACCCAGTACCAGGATCTGGATGCCATCATCTGCCAGAACGACGACATGGCGATGGGCGCCCTGGAAGCCGCTGAGGGCATGGGCCGCAAGGAAGGCCTCGTGATCGTGGGCATCGATGCCATCACTGACGCCGTGCAGGCCGTCTCCGAGGGCCGCCTGGAAGCCACCGTGTTCCAGGATGCCGCCGGTCAGGGCGCGGGCGCTCTGGACGTCGCCATCGATTGCGTCAAGAACGACCTGATGAAGACCGAAGATGTGTGGATCCCCTTCATTCCGGTGACGCCCGAGAACGTTGCGGACTACATGTAAGTCTTCCTTTCACCGCCGTTGCCTTCCGGAATTCCGGCAGGCAGACCAATGGGCCGCTGCGTTAAGCTTCCGCTTTTCATGGCGGCCCTTTTTTCAAACCCTGGCTGCGCATCGCGCAGCCCAGAAGTCAGGAGTGATACTATGAGCGATCGCAATATCATCCAGAAAGCCATGGAACAGGGCAGAGGCGTCATGCGCCTTGCGCCGAACTGGGTGCCCCGCGCCTTCTGCCGTTCCGGCCGCAGGCTGCGCCTGCATCCCGACGACTATTTCGCGCTGGGTACGGAACGAGGCGGAATCGATGAGCGGTGGTTTTCTTCGACCACTCCCGCCGACAACGGCCCGGGCACCCCGGAAAACCAGGGCCTGAGCTTCATCGTCACCGAAGAGGGCGAGCAGGCCCGCCTGATCGACGCGGTGTCGGAATTCAAGGGTGAGGTAATCGGAGACGCGCTGTACGCCAAGTATGGCCGCTGGCCGATGTATTCGAAGTTCTTCGACAACAAGGGACCGCTGCCGCATCACATCCACCACAACGATGAATATGCGGCCAAGGTCGGCGAGGCCGGCAAGCCCGAGATGTACTTCTTCCCGGCACAGTACAACAATGTGTACGGGGGCGAGCTGCCCTTCACCTTCTTTGGATTCAATCCCGGTACCACCAAGGAGCAGGTGCGCGATGCATTGGCAGCGTTCACCAAGAGAGACAACAAGCTGGTTTCGCTGTCCCGGGCCTACGCCATTGACGTGGATACCGGCTGGGATGTGCCTCCGGGGGTCATGCATGCTCCGGCGAGCATGTGTACCTATGAGCCGCAGTTTGCCTCGGACGTCTACGCCATGTATCAATCCGTGCTCTACTTCGATCACGTGGTAGGCGAGGATCTGCTGTGGAAAAACTGCCCCAAGGAGCACATCGGCGACTTCGACTACCTGGTGGAAGTGATGGACTGGGAGATGAACCTCGACCCGATGTTCTACCAGAATCGCCGCATGACGCCACAGCCGGTGGCCGACATGGCCGAGATGCAGAAGGAGGGCTACATCGACGAGTGGATCTGCTACAAGTGCGATCTGCTCGGCGCGCGGCGGTACACGGTGCTCCCCGGCTGCACGGCGACATTGAAGGACGACGTGGCCTACGGTCTGATCTGTGTACAGGGCTTTGGCACGATCAATGGCATGGAGCTCTCCTCGCCGAACATGATTCGCTTTGGCCAGCTGACCCACGACGAATACTTCGTGACCGAGTCGGCGTCGAAGGATGGCGTGACCTTCACCAACCTGTCCAAGTCCGAACCGCTGGTCATTCTGCGCCACTTTGCCCGCAGGCCCGAATGACAAACCGACCGCCCTGTTTTGCAACAGGGCGGTATTCTGAAAATGGAGGTCTTCTGTCATGCTCAACAAGATTCCCAAGATATTGCCCGCAGAGCTGGTGCACTTGATGATGAACATGGGGCACGGGGATGAATTGATCATCGGCGACGGCAATTTTCCGGCCGAGGCCCAGGGTGTGCCTGTGGTGCACCTGGATGGCCATGGAGTACCGGAAATCCTGGACGCCATACTGGAATTGATGCCGCTGGACAGCTATGTGGCAAGCCCCACGGCGATCATGGAGGTGGTTCCCGGCGACCCGATCGTTCCCGTGATTTGGGACGAATATCGCGCCATCCTGAAGAGACATGGTTGTGCAATCGAGCCTGAGCACGTGGAGCGATTTGCCTTCTACGATCGCGCCAAGACCGCGTTCTGCATCGTCGCCAGCTCCGAGGCGGCGCAATATGCAAACATCATCCTGAAAAAGGGCATCGTAAAATAGTGGGAATTCATGGGAAAGTGCGCTGTGTCGAGCGCACAGATGTGAGGCGTGGCTTTTGCCGCGCCCCACAAATCATCAGAACCATTGGCTTCCGCCGGTTTGAACGGTCTTCGCCCTCTGGAACCGGAGCCTTGGGTCCGAAATACCGACGGCGATTATGCCTTGTCGTTCACCACGCGCAGCGCGGGCGCCTGCACGCCCTTGGCGGCGAAGGCCTCCACGATGCTCTGGTTCAGCTCAAAGTACAGGTCCCAGTAGTGCTCCGTCTTGCACCACACGCGCACGGTGAACGTCATGGCCTCGTTGGTGCCGCCGCTGATGCGGGCGAAAGGGGCGGGATCCTTCAGCGCGAGCGCGCTTCCGGCCACGGCGTCCAGGATGCACTGCTGGATCTCCGAGGGCTTTTCACTCTTGGCGCAGGAGAACTCCAGGTCCACCCGGCGCAGCGGCTCCGCCGTGTAATCCACCACGTTGGCGTTCATCAGGTTGCCGTTGGGCACCGTGATGCGCTTGTTGTCTACGGTCAGGATCTCCGTGTAGAACAGATTGATGGACTGCACCACGCCGCTGGCGCCGGCGGCGTCCACGTAATCGCCCACGTTGAAGGGGCGGACGATCATCAGCAGGATGCCGCCCGCCAGGTTGCTCAGCGCGCCCTGCAGCGCCAGGCCGATGGCAACGCCCGCGGAGGCCAGCACCGCGATCACCTGCGCCATAGGCACGCCCAGGATTCCGATGACGCCGATGATCAGCATGATGTACAAGAGCCACTTGATGAGGCTCTTCACAAACCGGGTCACCGTGGGATCCAGCTTTTCAACGCCCTTGACCTTGTCGAGCAGCTTCATCAGGTATTTGATCACATAGTACCCGACGACGCTGATCACGATTGCCAGCACGATGTTCCCGCCGGCACCAGCAAGCATATCCTTGATCTTATCCATCACGCATTCCCTCCTGTTTTTTGTGAAATGGGTTTCCTCCTTTAGTATACCGGGACAGCGCGAAGGATGCAAGGGCCTTTTGTACAAATCCTTCCCGCGCGGCGCAGCTTTCCGGGCTGCCTGTGAATTCTTTTTCCAACCCCTTGACAAGGCGGCGGTCGCTCTGTATAATGGGAAGTAAACGATCGTTTACTTACGCAGGGGGTGTGCCTATGGTGGACATGAAGGAAAGCATCCTGCGGGCGGCGCTCCGGCTGTTCGCCGCGGACGGCTACGAGGCCGTGTCGGTGGGCGACATCGCGGGAGCGCTGGGCGTCACGAAGGGCGCGCTGTACAAGCACTATCGGAACAAGCGGGACATTTTCGACAGCATCGTGGCCCGCATGGCATGGCGCGACGCGGAGCAGGCGGGGGCGTACGGAGTGCCCGAAGGCCCGCCGGAGGCGATGGGGGATGCCTACCGGAACGCCTCGGTGGACGACATCATCGGGTTTGCCCGGGCGATGTTTCGCCACTGGACGCAGGACGAATTTGCGGCGCAGTTCCGCAAAATGCTGACGCTGGAGCAGTTCCGGAGCGCGGAAATGGCGGCGCTCTACCAACAATACATGGCTTCCGGGCCGCTCGGCTACATGACCGACCTGTTCGTCGGCCTGGGCCTGTCGCAGCCGCGGGAGAGGGCGGTGGCGTTTTACGCCCCGATGTTCCTGCTGTACAGCGTATATGACGGCGCGGAGGACAAGGACGCGGTCCTCTCCCTGCTGGATAACCTGCTGGAGGACACCCGGAACCATTTGACGACACAGAAAGGCAGAGATGCGAATATGAACGAAGAGGCCATCATCATTCGCCGGGAGGGCGAGAGCGATCACCGCGCGGTGGAAAACCTGATTCGGGAATCCTTCTGGAACGTATACCGGCCGGGATGTCTGGAGCACTACGTGATCCACCGGCTCCGGAGCGACCCTGCCTTTGTGCCGGAGCTGGACTTCGTCATGGAAAAAGACGGCCGCCTGATCGGCCAGAACATGTTCATGCGCGCCAAAATTCAGGCGGACGACGGCAGGGAGATCCCGATCATGACGATGGGCCCCATCTGCATCGCGCCGGAGTGGAAGCGGCAGGGGTACGGAAAGGTGCTGCTGGACTACTCGCTGGCACAGGCAGCTGCGCTCGGCTGCGGCGCCCTGTGCTTCGAGGGGAACATCGATTTCTACGGAAAGAGCGGCTTTACCTTCGCCAGTACATTCGGCATCCGCTATCACGGTCTGCCCGAGGGCGCGGACGCCTCCTTCTTCCTCTGCAAGGAGCTGACCCCCGGATATCTGGACGGCGTCCGCGGGGAATACGCGCCGCCGGAGGGCTATTACGCCGCGGAGCAGGACCCGGGGGACTTCGAGGCGTTTGACGCGCAGTTCCCGAAGAAGGAGAAGAAGGTGCTGCCCGGACAAATCTTCTGATCGAGACGCCCATCGGGGATTTCATGGCGAACAGCAGGCAGTGTGCTTGTCGTTCGCCATTTTCAGCCTCCTTGTTCGCCGGAGAACCCCAGCGCGCCGGAATCAGCGAACGCCTGCAGGCTCTGCACCAGCAGCGGCATGCCCGGCCGGGCGTTGTCGGAGACCGAGGCCACGACGAACGCGCCGTCCTGGCCGCGATACCGCTCGATCAGCTGCTGGTAGTCCGCGCCGCCATTGACGGTCACGGCCACGTCGCCCAGGATCAGCAGGTCCCCGGCGTGCGGCGCGGTCTGCCCCGCAGGCACCCGGCAGGTGACGCCCTCGTAGGTCGCCAGTACCTCGCCCTCCCGGTTATGCCGCAGGGTCCGCCGCCAGCTGCAGCCGCTCAGCTTCGCCGTTCGATAAGTGATGTGCTTCTTCCCGTTCACCGTGTCCTCAATGCGCTGCACCAGCGTCACGGTCTCGCTGCCGAAGGGAATCATGCGCGCTCACCTCCCTGTTTGACATCGGACTCGGCCCGAGGGCGATTATGGTTGACCATGGAGATCCACTCCTTTCAGGGCATGAAAAAAACCGCCTTGCGGCGGTTAGATCATCAAGAATTCAGCAGCTTTATCGCAAAAGGAAAGACAGGAGCGCACCAAGGCCGAGGCCCAGCATCAGCGCGAACGCGAAGAAGATCGCGCGAACGCGGCTGCAAATAACCGGAAGCAGCGTCATCACGACTACCTTGTAGCAGCTTTCCAGGTCATCCTCGGCATCGTGCTCGGCGCGCTCGCGGAACATTACTTCCAGATTGTCGCAGCAATCATAGGCCTGGCGAAATGAATAATCGCCGCGGTCCGGCAGGTATTTGGAGCTTCTGCCGGGCTTTTCTCTTCGTCGCATCCCGATCACCCCCATCAAAAAACCGCCCGTGTGGGGCGGGTTAGATCACTATCAGTACTTTGGCATCGTTGGAACGAGGCTGTCGTCAAAATTATATATCAGATCGAAAAGTGTTTCACCCGCACCTGTCGTTACAAAAAGCTCATCCATCAATTCTTCACAACCGTGAGCTTTTACAAAGGTTTTTATACGCACATCAAGCTCGCGGGCAGCCTTGTTGCTCGCACAATCAAACACCTCATCGACAAAGCCTTCGAGTATTGCTCTTATCTCCTGATTCGTCATGGCTTTCTCATCCTTAGCGTAGTCAGAGCCCTCGTAACGTCATTCTCTATACGGTTCCATTTTCGCGGGTGCTTATCTTTTAACTCTTGCGCCATTTGTTCACATACATTATACCGTGTGATTGGCGACTTGTCAAACAAATCCTTCGCAAAATCATACTCTGATTTTTGCGGTTCAAACGTCTGATGCAGCACCCTCAGCGCTTCCGTATATTCCGAGTATGCTTTCAGCGGCTTAATACCTACCTTCTCACAAATCGTCTCCGCTCGAAGTTGAACCACACCTTCCTCGTATCCTTTTATGTTCATCCGAACCCATTGCCTATCTACAGCGGAATCATAGAGATGAATAGACCGCAAATGAAGGTCTTCGTGAATTGCAACAGTATATTCGTGCAAGTACTTCTTCTGAAACCAGATGCCCTTTGTGCTATCAAGTACTGATCCTGCTGCCCCTCGCATAACCGAGGGATCTTTTATCTCTGCTTTTCCAGACCACTTGCTGTCCGGCAGGCCAAACCTGTCGCCGTTCAGGGCTTTCTCTACGCCTTGCATCACCTTAACAGGATTGTTGCTCAAAAGCTCGCGCCGTATTGTCTTATCCCCTGCGGCAAGCAAGTCAGCATTGCGCCAGGTCTCCCGCATATTCTGCAGATGAAGGATCTTGTCTAACAGCGACTGCGATTTGGCCGCGTCATAGACCTCGCTTTCCATCATCCTTCGTCTTTGCTCGCGTAGATCCCCGATCTGCTTCTCAAAATCAGCCAGCGAATTGTATTTTGAGTATTCACTCTGCGTATCGGTTTCGACCTTCACATCCTTAAACCCGCCGACATACGTCCGCCGGAAGTCCGGCCCCATGCCGGTGCGGTCGCTGATCCGCTCGTACTCCTTCACCATCGCATTGATACTGCTCTGGCAGTCCCTACGGAGGACCTGATCTCCAGCCGCCTCCGCCAGCGTGGCGGTGTCCTTCTTCTCGCGGATCGCCGTCTCCATGCGCCGCATGGCCTGGCTCCACTCGTAGCGGGTCTTGGTCGTGCCGTCGATCTCGATCTCCTCGGTGGAGAACCGGGCGAAGCGCTCCACATCCTCGTCGGTGTAGGCACGCGGGCTCACGCCCCCGATGATCGGCGCCCAGGTGTGCCGGCAGTTCCACTCACCGAAGGGGCGCGGAAGCCCGCCCTGGATCTCGTCGAACTCCTCGTTGGAATACTGGTGCCCCTGATAGGGCAGGTGGTCCTCGGCGCACAGCATGTGCGCGTCGATCTCCACGCCGTTGGCGCCGAACTGCTCGCCCACCTCCGCCATCACGCGCTGGTTCATCCGCCGCGTGGCGTCCATCACATTCATCCGCACGGCGGTTTGTGCAAAATAGCAACGGGAATGGCGAAAAGACAGGGTACAAATGGATTATGGGGCTGTCGCATTGACAGCCCCATAAATGAAAAAGGGAAACAGTGCAATATCCTTACGAATCGAAAAAACGCTGCCCGTCTTTGGTGACGAGGCGCTCTGCCTTGGGGTATTCGAATATCCCGGGATTTCCGGCATTTGCGGCAAGGTAGTCCGCAAATCTCGACGCATACCATTTTGCCATGCCAAGGTTGTGCATGAGGGAATTGCCGCAGTTCTTTGGCGTGGCGCCGGGAACGCTCTGGGAAGCCTCCACAGATCGGAAGGCGCTCAGCATCAGGTCGAAGATTTCCTGCGGAGGGCGGTTGCCTTTGAGAATGAGGTAAAAACCCGTCAGACACCCCATGGGCCCCCAATAGATGATCTCGTCTTTCCAGTCGGGGTCGTTGCGGAGAAAGGTGGCCACGATGTGTTCGAGAGAGTGCATCGCCGCGACGTCGATGGCGGGTTCCCGGTTCGGCCTTGTGAGCCTTATGTCATAGGTGGTGACCGTGCCGTTTCCGACGGTATCCACTCGGCTGGTGAATATACCCGGGACAATGGCGGTGTGGTCAACGGAAAAACTGGGTATCAGATCCATATGGGGTCCTCCCTTCGTGGTGATGGATGCTATTACATTGATGGGTGTCATGCCCACAAATAAAGGAGTAACACAAAAGGGCGGAAATGTCAACACCGGGGGTGAAATTCGCCATGGATCCCCTTCATGATTGCCGCTATGGACAGGATCAGGACAGCGATCCAAACAGCCGCGCTGGTCATTGCCGTCAAAGGCAGCATCCCCATATCCTGGCCATTTGAATGGACCATGATGAGCGTATTCTGGAGCGTGAGGATCGAGACGAGCGCATCAATGAAACTGATTGTCCGGAGCAGCCACACAAAGCCGCTCGACGTCTTCCTTCTCTTCTTGAGATTGACAGACGCCATGGTGACATTATACGTCGTATACGCAGCCATGGCAATCGCAGGAATCAGCGTCAGGTTGACCGGCTTTTGCTGCCTGACCATCATTGAAAGCGGCAGAATCAGGCTGAGATTCAGAAGCAAAAGAAGGAAGGATGCCGTGAGATAGACTTTTTTCTCTGCGCGTTCGTTTTTTCTTCGCGAGGAGATTTTTTTCGCGGCGGCAATGATTAGCCCGCGCAGGAGAACGAGAAGGATATAGTAGACGCAGATGGCGCCGTGCCACTGGGAGGCGTGGCGCATCCCCAAGAAACCGTTGTACAGCGCAAAAACCACAGTCACTGCAAGCGAAAATGATGCAGTCACAAATGTCTTGAAATCATATTCTGTTTTCCATCTGCTGAAGAATTGCTCGGTTTCCGTTCGGCTTTTTTCATTTTTTATTCGCGTAAATCGTCCCTGTGTGTCAAATATCGGAGCATCAACACCTTTCTCAGTCATTCAGCGATGCTATTTTAGCATGAAATCAATGTAGAAGTCAAAGCAGCCCTATCCTGTTCGGATGAGAGTAGTATTGTTCGGGAGATTTCGTCGACGAAAACAGCCCGGAATTGACAGGGCATTGTATAGATGTTAAAATAAGATTGTGCGGGAAGGGGATGAATCGGCGCGGGCTTTTCCGGAACGTTTGCCTCCATCGGCGAGTTCGGCGCGGCCATGGCGGTGTGCCTTTCCCGCGGCCTTTACATCGCGCGCGTGTTCAAGAAGTGAGGAGTGAATGGAGAATGATGCTGATCTCTGCACTCCTCACTTTTGATTCCTGACGCATGCAGGTTCCGGTTTCTCAGCGAATACAAGGACGGAGGTTCCACAATGAATCAGCTATTGCGTGAACACGCAGACCAGATCGTGCGCGAGGCCATCGCAGCGGTACAGCCCGACGCGGCGGTGCAGCGCGCGCTGAACGGCCGGCAGTTCCCCGGGCGGGTGCTGCTGGTGGCGGCGGGCAAGGCGGCGTGGCAGATGGCCAAAGCCGCGTCCGACTTCCTGGGCGACAGGATCGAGAAGGGCGTGGTGGTGACCAAGTACGGCCACGTGATGGGCCCCATCGCCAACTTCGACTGCTATGAGGCCGGGCATCCCGTGCCGGATGAAAACTCCTTCAAGGGCACCCAGGTGGCGCTGGACCTGGTCAGCGACCTGGGCGAGGAGGACACGGTGCTGTTCCTGCTGTCCGGCGGCGGCAGCGCGCTGTTTGAGAAGCCGCTGGTGAAGGGCGAGGAGCTCCAGGACATCACGGGCCAGCTGCTGGCCTGCGGCGCGGACATCGTGGAGATCAACACCATCCGAAAGCGCCTTTCCCAGGTCAAGGGCGGGCGGTTTGCGCAGATTTGCTGGCCCGCGCAGGTGGAGGCCGTGATCCTCTCCGACATCCTGGGCGACCCGCTGGACATGATCGCCTCCGGCCCCGCATGCCCGGACACCTCCACCACAGAGGACGCCCGGCGCATCGCGCAGAAGTACGATCTCAAGCTGTCCGACGAGGCCTGCCGGCTGCTGGACATCGAGACCCCCAAGACCCTGGACAACGTGACCACCCGGATCAACGGCTCCGTGCGCGAGCTGTGCGCCGCCGCCGAGGTCACCTGCCGACGGCTGGGGTATGAGTCCATCGTGCTTACCGACCAGCTGTGCTGCCAGGCCCGGGAGGCGGGCAGCTTCCTGGCGTCCATCGTCAGGACCCATGCACGGCCCGATCGTCCCCTGGCTTTCATCGCCGGCGGCGAGACGGTGGTCAAGCTCACCGGCCACGGGCTGGGCGGGCGCAATCAGGAGCTGGCGCTGGCCGCGGCCCCCGGCATCGCGGGCATGAACGCCGCCGTTTTCTCCGTGGGCAGCGACGGCACCGACGGTCCCACCGACGCCGCGGGCGGCTATGCCGACGGCGATACCGAGGCCGGGATGAAGGCCAAGGGATTCAACGTGGACGATGTGCTCCGGGACAACGATGCCTATCACGCCCTCCAGGCGGTGGGCGGCCTCATCATGACCGGCCCCACCGGCACCAATGTCAACGACGTGGGCGTGGCGCTGGTGCGGTAAACCGGGAGTTGGGAATCAGCCGCCATTGCAACTGCCCGGCCTCCTGGCCCGGGATAGAAATCACGCCAAGGAAAAAACAGGTTCTTCACGGAAACGTGAAGAGCCAAGATCACTGACAAACCCTGCATCCTTTATTGAATGCAGGGTTTGTCAGTGATCTGAACCACCAGCTATGCTGGTGGCCGTGATTTATCGAAGCGACAGAAGGATACTACGGCGCGATGACCTCGCCCGGTGGGTTGAAGCCCAGGCGGCCGTTCAGCGCGAGGTAGCTGCGGTACTTGCGCTCGTAGATCGCCGCGCCCTCGGCGTCCGGATCGAAGCAGTTCTGCACCCGGACCAGCCCGGGCACGTCCTCCAGGGCGATCATGCCCAGCGCCAGCGCGGCGTTGATGGCGCAGCCCAGGGCCGTGGATTCCTCGTCGGCCAGGGTGACCATCGCGCGGTTGCAGATGTTGGCCTTGATGCCCAGCCACAGCGGGCTCTTCGCGCCGCCGCCGAGGCTGATGATGCGCCGGGAGCGGATGCCGTGCCGCTCCAGCAGCTCCAGGTTCTCCCGCAGCAGGAAGCCGACGCCCTCCATGATGGCGTGGGCCACGTCGCAGCGCACGGTGTCCAGCGAGAGCCCGTAGAGCGCGCCAGACGCCTGGGGGTTGTTGACCGGGCTCAGGTAGCCGGCGAAGTGGGGGAGGAGCAGAAGCCCGCTCTCCTTGCGCCCGCGCGCCGCGATCTCCCGGTTGATGGCGTCATAGTCCGCGCCCTCCGGCATGAACTGGTCCCGGAACCACTTGAGCAGCACGCCCGCGGTGCTGCAGTTGGGCAGCGCCAGGTAGCGGTCCTTCAGGCCGTGGCGCAGCACCAGCATGTCCGGGGTCGCGCCGTCGAATTCCTTCAGCGTCGCTCCGATGGCCAGCACCGTGCCCGTGGTTTCGGTGATCTGCGTCTCGTCGACGGCGCCCGCGCCGATTACCGAGGCGCACTGGTCCAGCAGGCCGTTGACGACGCGCGCCTGCGGGCCGATGCCGGTTTCCCGGCTGGCCTCTCCGCACAGCGGGCCCACCACGTACTGGGAATCGTGGAGCTCCGGCAGCTTGGCCGGGTCGATGCCGGCGATGTCCAGCACGCCCCGGTCCCAGTCACAGCGGACGATGTCGAAGTACCCGGCGCAGGACTGGGCCGAGTGCTCGCCGACCATCCTGCCGCTCAGGCGGTAGATGATATATTCCTTGATGAGCAGAAACTTGTCCGTCGCCGCGTAGCGCTCCGGCTCGTGCGCCTTCATCCACATGAGCTTGCAGGCGGGCATCACGGGGTCAAAGCCGGTGTTGCCGGTGGCGGCGTACAGCCGGTCCGCCGGATAGTGGGCCGCCAGCCATTCGCACTCCGCCTGGGCCCGGGTATCCAGCCATACGATGGCGTCGCCCAAGGGCCGCCCCTGCCCGTCCAGCGCGATGAGCGTCTCGGACTGGCCGGTGACGGAGATGCCCCGCAGCGTGTCGCGCCCGCCGAAGCGGTCCAGCAGCTCGTTGACGGCGGATACGGTCTTTTCCCAGTAGACCTCCGCCGGGTGCTCGATGAAGCCCGGCGCGGGATAGCTGTAGGTCCATTCGCGGCTGGCCACGCCCATGCAGCCCAGCGCCTCGTCGTAGAGCGCGGCCTTCAGCGCGGTCGTGCCATAGTCCAGTGCGAGTATCGTTCCGAACATGCCATGCATCTCCTCACAACGTTTTCGGCCGCCTTCGCGGCCCTCGCGCGGGGGACGTCCGCCCCACTGATCTACACTGTATTTTAACATATAGCCGCGGGGACGTCAAATGGAAAACCGACGCGCAGTACATAAAATGCGCGCCGGTTCCGGGTTCATTGCACCTGCCTTCGCAGCCGCGGCAGCCACCAGCGCCTTCCGTAGGCGATGATCTCCGCCAGCACGCTCAGCGGCAGCGCGGCGAAGATGTCCACGAAGGAGTGCTGCTTGACGAAGGCAGTGGCCAGGCAGATGACGACCACGAAGGCGACGATGAGCGCCTTGAAGCCCGCGGAGGCCCCGCGATACTTCAGCCAGGTCGAGGCGATGCCTATGGAATAGGCCACGTGCAGCGACGGGCAGACGCCGGTGCTGGTGTCGAAGGCGTAGATGAAGGAGAGGATGAAGGTGAACAGGTTCTGCCGGGGCATGACGTCCGGGCGCAGGTCCTGGCGGCTGGGGTAGAGGATGTAGATCGCCATGGCCACCATCTGCGTGACGAAGATGAAGACGGAGAGGCCCCGGAAGCTGTCGATATCGTAGAGCATGAAGTACAAAAGCGATCCCGCCACCAGTAGAAACCACAGGCAATAGGGGACCACGAAGACCTCGCAGAAGGGAATCGCGTCGTCCAACGCGCAGTGCATGACGTGACAGCGCTCCGCGGGAATCAGGTTTTCCGTCAGAAAGTACAGGACGAAGTAGAGGATCCAGCCCGCCAGCAGCTTGAGATGGGCAAACCGCGGCTCGTTGAGGCGGCTCAGGCGAAACTCTCGGTAGTCCACGACGGGTTTTTTCATGGCGCGGGTCTCTCTTTCGGGTGATTTTTGGGGTACTGCCTCCGGGGGATGTTGCGGTAGGGCACCACGGTGTGCTCCGGCAGCGCCTCCGCCAGTTGCGTGATGGACGCGGCCAACGCCTCGCAGATGCGCGCGCGCTCCGCCGCGATGGGGGCGTCGGGGTCGAACCACACCGGCTCGCCCAGCACGGCGGTCCTGAGCTGCGGGGCGAGGTACATGGGAACGAAGGGAAGCGGCTTGCCGGTCTTTCGCCGGTAGAGTCGGGCCACATCGACGAAGCCGTCCTGGAACGCGTAGACGATGTGGTTGTGCTTCTCGTTCCGCTCCGGGAAGATGATCACCCGGCCGCCCTCCTCCAGGCGCTGCAGCGTTTCCCGGAAGGTGGACAGTATGCGCGCGTCCCGGTGGACCGCGATGGTGTGGGCGTTGTTGAAGACCAGCACGGACAGCGGTGCGATCAGATAGGACAGCAGGCGGTAAAACGGCTGCACTGCCCGGGGCTTGAAGGACCAGAAGTCCTCGAAGGCGTATCCGGGCACCTCCCGGAGCTGCATCATCTCGCCTGCGCACCAGATCCAGTGCGGACCGGGAAAGTACAGCTCGCCCACGATGGGGCCGTTCATCTGCGCGTGGTTGCCCACCACGATGGCGGGCCCGTCGGGAAGGCGCTCCACGCCGCGCAGCTCCGTCCGGGGGTAGAAGAACCGGACGAGCCCGCGCACGACGCGATAGGCGGGGGAAACGCGCGCTGCACGCAAAACGCATCCCCCCTTTTCAATCATTATTACCATTATACATCCCTTCTGTAAACTGAATAAGAACTTCCGTCGGGTGCTCCCGCCGAATGGCGTCAGCGCGGGTTCAGTTTTACTGAACTTTTGGTTCCATGATACGATTACACATACTTTTAACGGCCGGGGCCCCGGATGCATATTGACACGCGAAGGAAAAGATGGTTTAATATAATTCGCCCGAAAGTTTAGTAATCTTAAACTCCACGGGCGGTGGTACGCACAGGCGAATCGTGACGAAAAATCGGCGGGGGTGATGGCGTGAACATCGGCGACAAAATTCGCAGGCTGCGGCTGCAGCGCGGACTGACGCAGGCGGAGCTGGCGGACCGCTGCGAGCTTTCGAAGAGCTTCATCTCCCTGTTGGAGCGGGATCTGACCTCGCCGTCCCTGGACACGCTCTCCGACCTGCTGGAGACCCTGGGCAGCGATCTGCCCAGCTTTTTTGCCAAGGCGGACGAGAAGATCGTGTTCGGCGCGGAGGACATCTTCGTCAAGGAGGACCCGGAGGGCATGCGGGGTCTGATCAAGTGGCTGATCCCCTCGGCCCAGAAGAACCAGATGGAGCCCATCCTGCTGGAGCTGGCGCCCGGCGGCGCGACCGACGAGGACGACCCGCACGAGGGCGAGGAGTTCGGCTACGTGCTCTCGGGCATGATCCGCGTCGTGCTGGGCGATCGCAGCGAGCGCGTGCGCAAAGATGAGAGCTTCTACTTCCGGCCCAGCGCGCCCTACAGGCTCGTCAACGCGGGCAAGGGCCCGTGCAGGGTGCTGTGGGTGTCCTCGCCGCCCTCCTTCTGATACTATCCCTGACCAGGTGAGAAAAGAATGGGCCCCGCCGGGCGGCTTCGCGGAAATCCCCGGCACCACATTGCCCCGGCGCGCCGCGCCGGGAGAACAGAGATGCAGGACCGCAGGAGAAGTGAAACATGATCCAGGATACGCGACTGATCGAGATCAAGGGCGTCTCGAAGAGCTTCGGAGACACGCAGGTGCTCTACGACATCGACCTCTACATTCGCAAGCGGGAGTTCGTCACGCTGCTGGGGCCCTCCGGCTGCGGCAAGACCACGCTGCTGCGCATCCTGGGCGGCTTTGAGATGCCGTCCACCGGCGAGGTGCTGTTCGAGGGCCGGGATATGACGGGCATTCCGCCCTACAAGCGCAGGATCAACACGGTCTTTCAGAAGTACGCGCTGTTCAACCACCTGAACGTATTCGATAACATCGCTTTCGGCCTGAAGCTCAAGGCGCCGGAGCAGCTGGGCTGCGCCAACCGGGCCGAGATGAAGGCGGAGATCGATCGCCGGGTGAAGCGCATGCTGAAGCTGGTGAAGATGGAGGGCTATGAGAAGCGCTCCACCAACCAGCTCTCCGGCGGCCAGCAGCA
>JAFWBZ010000192.1 GCA_017537105.1 Clostridia bacterium
CATGAAGAAACAGCGCAGCGGATTTCCGCTGCGCTGCTTTATTATTGTCGTTCCGATTAACGCCGCAGGAGCCCTTCCAGGGTCTCGAACAGGACGTCCGGCTCCACCGGTTTGCTCAGGTGCGCGTTCAGCCCCGCCTGCATGCTGTGCTGCACGTCCTCGTCAAAGGCGTTTGCCGTCAGCGCGATGATGGGGACCGTTTTGGCGTCCGGCCGGTCCATCGCCCGGATTCTCCTGGTCGCCTCCAGGCCGTCCATCTCGGGCATCCGCATGTCCATCAGGACGGCGTCGTAATAGCCCGCTTCGTGCGATGCGAACATTTCCACGGCAATGCGTCCGTTTTCGGCGTGCTCCGCTTCGATCTCGCGCATGGAGAGCACCATCATCATGATTTCGGCGTTGATGGCGACGTCTTCCGCCAGCAGGACCCTGCGGCACCTGAGGTCCGCCTTTTCTGCAGCGCGCGCGGCGTTCTTCTTTTTGAAGGCCTCGCGGAACTCGTCCAGCACCGTCCCGGCGAAGAGCGGCTTTGCCACAAAGGTGTCCACGCCGGCCTCCCTCGCCTCGTCCACCACTTCATCCCAGTTGTACGAGGTCAGGATGATCACGGGCGTTTCGGCGCCCACGGCGGCGCGGATCTGCCGGGTGGTTTCCATGCCGTCCATGTCGGGCATGCGCCAGTCCACCAGGATCAGGTTGTAGGGCTCGCGCCTTGCGTGGCGGAGCTTCACCATCTGCAGGCCCTCGGCCCCGGACAGGGCCTTTTCGCAGTTCACGCCGACCTGCCCCAGCACCAGCTGGGCGTGCTCGCAGGCGATGGGGTCGTCGTCGATGACCAGCACGCAGAGCTCATGGGGCTGCAGGACGTCTTCCTCTTCGCCGGCGCTCTTGTGCTCGCTGTCCGTCAGCGTGACGGTGACGGTAAAGGTCGTCCCCTTCCCCTTTTCGCTCTCAACAGCAACCGTGCCGTGCATGAGCTCAATGTAGCTTTTGGTGATGGCCATACCCAGGCCAGTGCTGCCGAAGCGGCTGGTGGTGGAGGAATCCTCCTGGCTGAAGGCGTCGAACAGCCTGGGGAGGAACTCTTTGCTCATGCCGATGCCCGTGTCGCGGATCACAAAGCGCAGGGTGGACTTGCCTCCGAAGCGGGCGGCCTCTTCTACGTCAAATTCGACGCTGCCGCCCGCGGGCGTGAACTTGACGGCGTTGCCGAGGATGTTGATGAGGACCTGGCGCAGCTTCATGTCGTCGCCGATGTAATAGTCGTCGACCGCACCCTTCATGCGGCATTCGTACCCGAGGCCCTTGTCCCGGCACTGGCCGCCGATGATCGTGTTGACCTGGGCCAGCATGTTTGCGAAGGAGAACTCCTCGTTCTTCACGGTCAGGCGGCCGGATTCGATGCGGCTCATATCGAGGATGTCGTTGATGATGCTGAGCAGGTGCTGCGCCGAAAGGCCGATCTTCTGCAGGTGCTCGCGCGTCTCCGGGGAGATGCCGGGGTCGTTCAGGGCGATGCGGTCCAGGCCGATGATGGCGTTCATCGGCGTGCGGATCTCATGGCTCATGTTGGAGAGGAAAGCCGTCTTCGCCTTGTTGGCCTGATTGGCCTCCTCCAGTGCGATGCTCAGCGATTCCCGCTGCTGCGCCAGTTCCCGGATCATTTCCTTCCGCTCGGTGATGTCGATGAACACGCCGATGTATGTGATGGGCGTGCCGTCCGGCCGGCGCGTGGGTTTTCCGACAGCGCGGTACCAGCGGTAGCCCCGGTTCTTCGTCAG
The DNA here is from genome assembly GCA_017537105.1 of Clostridia bacterium. Taxonomy (GTDB): domain Bacteria; phylum Bacillota; class Clostridia; order Christensenellales; family Aristaeellaceae; genus UBA2862. Next base: position 1,782 of record JAFWBZ010000192.1, read on the forward strand.
CAGGCGGTACTCCACGTCGTAGGTCTTCCTGCCGGTCCGGTCGGTAATCGTTTCGTTGAATTCCCGCAGCACGCGGTCTTTGTCGTCGGGATGCAGCAGGTCGGACCAGGATTCCAGCACGTCGGGGAAGTCGTCCGTCCCGTGGTAGCCGAGCATCCTGCGGAATTCGTCGCTCCAGCTGACGCGGACCATCTCGCCCGCCTCGTCAAAGTCCATGTTCCATTTGCCGGAGCCGAGCATCTCGTGGATGGTGTCGAGCGAGGCCGCTTCGTTCTGCAGCGCGGCGTACAGGGCGTCGTGCTCCTTCACCTCGGTGACGTCGATGGTCACGCCCCTGCACTGCACCACCCGGCCTTCGTCGTCCCGGGCGAGGACGCCCATGATGCGGAACCACCGGACCGTGCCGTCCTTCCGGCAGAAGCGGAAATCGTAGCCCTTTTTGCCCAGAACGTCTTCGTCAAAAACGCCGGCGTTTATATGGCTGAGCACGGCTTCCCGGTCTTCGGGGTAAACGCCCCGCACGAAGGGTTCCAGTTCATTCGGGAAATCGTTCCGGTCGGTATAGCCGATCAGCCGGCGGAGGCCGTCGCCCCACTGCACGGACGCCGGAGTGCCGTCCGGTGCGAAGTTGATGGTCCAGCTTCCCGCCTTGGTCAGGTCGGTGAGGAGGCGGTTCGTCTCTGCCAGTTCCTGTATGGCGCGGCTGTTCATTTCATCGTTTGTCGGGTTCATAAAGGTCTCCCTCATCTGGTGCTTTTGGATATGATACCACACTTGTCCGGACATTTCTATCCTCCAATTATTAAAAAGCGCCCCGCAGGGGCGCCTGTGCAGCGCTGTCATTTTTACCGGCTATATACCGCAAAATGAACGGAAGCACAAGCGCGGAACAGGCTGCGGTTCTCTGACCGGAATTTTTGCGTGATCTGCAGCAGTGTTTATGCAGAATGGACAAATTGTTCCTCCTGTATTTGTTTCAATTATAGAATATCACCTAATTTCTTGACTCTCCACCAGATGGAGAGTTTATAGTGATATTAGGGGAAAGATCCGTTTTACCGCAGACGGATCCGAAAAATCTGATACAAGGAGGAGGAACACA
>JAFWBZ010000010.1 GCA_017537105.1 Clostridia bacterium
CCCGGAACCGCGGTTCCGGGGCGCACATGTTTTGGGGATGGGATTACTCCGCCAGCCTCCGCTCCACGTCCTGGAGCTCCGGCACGCTGGAGATGCCGCCGTGGGTCTGGGTGGACAGGCTCGCCGCGGTGCAGGCAAAGCGGGTGATCTCCGCCATCTCCTCCACGGTCAGATCCGTGGGGGCCTTGCCCAGCTTCAGGAAGCGGCTCATGGCGCTGCCGCCGAAGATGTCGCCGGCGCCGGTGGTGTCGACGACCCGAATCCCCTTGGGGGACTCCACGATGGCGGAGCCGTTCCGGTTGGCCACCAGGCAGCCCTTCGGGCCCAGGGTCGCGTACACCAGCGATACGCCGTACTCGTCCAGCAGCTTCCGGGCGCCCTCCTCCGGCGTCAGGCCCCACATGAACTCGATCTCCTCGTCGCTGATCTTCACGATGTCCGCCTGGCGGAGGCTCCACTCGATCGCCGCCCGGGCCTCGTCCATGGTGCGCCAGAGGGGCTTGCGCAGGTTGGGGTCCACGCTGATGAGCAGGCCCTTTTCCTTTGCCAGGGCCACCGCGCGCTCCGTGGCGGTCTTCGCCGGGTCGTCCGTCAGGGACAGGGTGCCGAAGTGGAACACGCGACTGCCGAGCAGCAGCTCCCGGTCGATCTCGCCCTCCCGCAGGCAGGTGTCCGCGCCGGGCTTGCGCGCAAAGCTGAAGTCCCGGTTGCCGCTGGCGTCCAGCGACACAAAGGCCATCGTGGTGAACTGGTCGGGATCGACGACGATGCCGCGGGTCTCGATGCCCGCCTGCTTCAGCGTGCCCAGCAACAGCCGGCCGAACATGTCGTCACCCACCTTGCCGATCAGCGCCACGGAGCAGCCGTACTTGTTCAGCGCGGCCAGGAAGTTGGCCGGCGCGCCGCCGGGGTTGGCGGCCAGCGTGGGATAGCCCGCCTCGTTGACGGATTTCGGGGCAAAGTCAATCAACAGTTCGCCCAGCGCAGTGACATCAATCATGGGTGCAGCCTCCTTGAATCGTCAGATTGTCCTGAAGGGCGTCCTGTCGCCCTGGTTTACCTTCATGATAGCACATCCGGCCCGCGAAAGCAAGGCATATCAGTCCCACAGCCGCTCGGGATAGACGCCCCTGCGCTTCATGTCCGCGATTGCGGCGCGCACCGCGTCGATGTCCTCCCGGTAGGTCATGCCGTACCAGCGCTCGTCCGTGGGCAGCACCCGCACCCGGGCGCGGCCAGAGGCGATCAGCGCCTTCGGCACGTAGGGCAGGTAGTATTCCGACTTCAGCGGATTGCCCGGCACGGTGTCGGTCAGGAAGGCCCGGAAGCCCTCCCCAAACGCGGGCACGACGCCCGGCCGGAAGGCCCACAGGTTCATGGAGACCGGCGTTCCGTCGGGGATGGCTGTCCAGGTTTCCCCGCCGTCCTCAGTGTAGGCCGCGCGGCCCTCCCGGGATTCGATGCGCAGGCGCTCCACGATGTCCACCAGGTACCCTTCCGCGTCGGCAGCACACACGCCCCGGGACACGGAGCCATTCTCGGTCAGCGTGTTCTCCACGCGGTAGCCCACCATGGCGTGCTCGTCGGGATCGCCCGCCGCGGCCAGAAACGCCCCTGCCGCCGCCAGCGCGCCGCGCCCGTAGAAGTCGTCGGCGTTGATGACCGCAAAGGGACCCTCCACTTGGTCCAACGCGCACATCGCCGCGTGCGCCGTGCCCCACGGCTTCGTCCGGCCCTCCGGCACGGAAAAGCCCTCGGGCAGCCTGCCCAGCGTCTGATAGGCATAGCGCAAATCCACGCGGGCGGCGATGCGGTCGCCGATGGCCGCGCGGAAATCCGCCTCCATCTCCGGCTTGATGACGCAGATCACCCGGCCAAAGCCGGCGCGCATCGCGTCAAATATGGAATAGTCGATGATGATGTGTCCCGCGTCGTCTACGGGCGTGATCTGCTTGCAGCCTCCGAAGCGGCTGCCCATGCCGGCCGCCATGATGACCAGCGTCGGTTTGTTCATGCGGTTCATCTCCTGCTATTTCGGTTTGCGGTCAAAAAACGGCGACTTGCCCGCGATGGACAGCGGGATCGCCATGACCATGCGTACGTCCTCTCCCATCACGCCCAGGGACATCGCGGCGCGACCGGCGGAGAACAGCACGCGGCAGTCCACCCGATCGTCCGCGGCGGAGGCCACGGCGGAGCCGATGGCGATGCCCAGGTCCATGGGGTCGTAGACGCACACGCCGCCGTGCGCGGCGCAGTCCGCGCAGTTTTCGAAGTGGCAGTGCCGGCAGCCCTCGTTGAGTCCCCGCTGGCCCTCGCGCACGCCCATCAGCACCAGCGCCTGGGCCTGCCGCACATTCCCGGCGTCCCGCAGGAAGAACTGGTAGTGCAGCGGTCCGGACAGGCGCTCCAACTCGTCCGCGATTTTGTCCTTGTCCTCCCCGGTGAGCACCAGCGTCGCCAGGTTGTCGATGCCCTTGGCCTTCGGCGCGGTGCGGGCGGCGGCACAGATGCGCTGCGCGGTGTCCAGCACCGCGGCCATCTCCATCGCCTTGGAATCGTAGATCATAAAATGCCCTCCCTTCGACCGGCGCGGCCGGTCAAGTCGGATGGTGGAAGCGCGCCGGGGCGGGTACCTCGATGGCCTCCGCCCGGCACATCCGGGCGATCGTTTCCCCGGGTATTCCCTGCCACTCCGGCGTCATTCGTCGGCAAAGATGCGCTCCGCGGCGGCCAGATCCTCGTGATTGTCGATCTCGTACCAGCGGCCGTTCAGCGGGCAGGCCCGGAACACCACCTCGGGAAGGATCGCGTCCAGCGCGACCTCGCTCCAGAGCTTCCGCTCCCCCTTCTCCTCGATGTACTCGGCGCACTTGCGGAAGAACGCCGCGCCCGCCGCGGCGGAAAAGCGGTACACGTCGATGGACGCGCCGAGCGCCTCCTCCGGCGGAATCTGCTTGGAGATGTGGGTCAGCCGGCCGTTCTTGTCCTCAATCACCTTCATAGACTCCTCGAGATAGAAGCCGATGTCGGTGACGATGGCGTTCGGCGCGTCGAACGCCAACAGCGCCTCGATCACGGAGGCGTCCATGAACACGTCGGCGTTCATCATCAGGAAGTCGTCATCCCCCATGGCCTCCCGGGCCAGCCAGGCGGAGTACATGTTGTTGGTGTCGCGATAGTCCACGCTCTCGATAATGTTCACATCGCGAAAGCTGTCGTGCACCGCAGCCTCCAGCATGTTGGCGCGATAGCCGGAAACCACGGTGATGTCGGTGATGCCGTTGTCATACAGGTTCTCCAGCTGCTTGAACAGTATGGGCTTGCCGTTGACCGGCACCAGGCTCTTGGGAATGGAATCCGTCAGCGGGGCCAGGCGCGAGCCGTAGCCGGCCGCCAGGATCAGTGCTTTCATCGTACAGTCCTCCAGTATCGTTCTATCCTTTATTTTACCACAAACGCCGCGCGAAATCTGCACTTTTACAGGATATTCATAATTAATATCTCCCCCCGCCGCAGGCGAGGGGAGATGCTCCGGAAATGTGGAATGCCCGTCACAGCTCCAGTCCGGTGAAGCGGAAGCCGGCTTCCACCACCTTGTCCGGAAGCTTGTTGAACATCGCGCTGATGGACTCGTAGTTATAGTAACGCATGATGGTCTCGGCGAAGATGGGCGCCACGGAGACGGTTTTGAATTTCGCCTCGCCCACGATGTTGGGGTTGTATATGGTGTCGGTGGAATAGACCATCTTGATGGGGCTGTTGTTGATCTTCTCGATGCCGCGCTTGGAGATGATGTTGTGGCTGAGCATGGCGCTGATGTCCCGGGCGCCGCGGGCCTTCAGCGATTCGGCCAGGTTGACCAGCGTACCGCCGGAGATGGTGAAGTCGTCCACGATGAGACAGTTTTTGCCGTCCACGTCACCGATGACCTCCAGCACGGAGGCGTTCTCCGAGTGGTCGGAGCGGGTCTTATCGCCGATGGCGATGGGAAGGCCCAGCACGTCGGCAAACTTGCGCGCCTGCTTGGCAAAGCCCGCGTCCGGGGAAACCACCACCGAATTCTCGGTGCCCACGCGCTTGATGACCTCGCAGAGCATCGGCAGCGCATAGAGGTGGTCCATCGGCTTCTTGAAGAAGCCCTGCAGCTGCTGCGCGTGCAGGTCCATGGTGGCAAAGCGGTCGGCGCCGGCCAGCTCCATGCATTCGGCGCAGACGCGCGCGCGGATGGAAACGCGGGGCTCGTCCTTCTTGTCGCCCTTGCCGTAGCCGAAGTACGGCATCACCAACGTGACCGTGTTGGCGTTGGCGCGCTTGAAGGCA
>JAFWBZ010000193.1 GCA_017537105.1 Clostridia bacterium
CCCAGTACCGCTGATTTGAGGGAGGTAGAAGAACATGAAAGTCCCGATGAAGTGGCTGAAGGAATACGTGGACATCAATATGCCGGCGGAAGAGTACGGCTCCCGCATGGTGATGACCGGCACCGCCGTCGAGGGCATCGACAGGACCGGCGAGCAGTTTGACAAGGTGGTCGTGGGCAGGGTGCTGTCCTGCGTCGACCATCCCAATTCCGACCACCTGCACATCTGCATGGTGGACGTGGGCGGAGAGGAGCCCCTGCAGATCGTCTGCGGCGCGCCCAACGTGCACGCGGACATGCGCGTGGCCGCGGCGCTGGACGGCGCGCACCTGCCGGGCGGCGTCAAGATCAAGAAGGGCAAGATGCGCGGCGAGGTCTCCATGGGCATGCTGTGCTCCGGCCCGGAGCTGGACGTGCCCGCCGGGCTGTATCCCCACATCGGCGACGCGGGCATCATCGAAATATTCGAGGATGTCAAGCCCGGCACCGACGTCAAGGAGGTCTTCGGCCTGGGCGACGACGTGGTGGATTTCGAGATCCTGGCCAACCGGCCCGATTGCCTGAGCGTGTGGGGCCTGGCCCGCGAGTCCAGCGCCGTGCTGGAGGAGCACTTCGTGATGCCGGAGATCGCCGTGGAAGAGGCCGGCGCGGGCACCTTTGACGACTACGCGAAGGTCGAGGTGCTGGACGACGAGGCCTGTCAGCGCTACTGCGCCCGGGTGATCACCGACGTGAAGATCGGCCCCAGCCCCAAGTGGATGCGCGAGTACCTGTACGGCGCAGGCGTGCGGCCCATCAACAACATCGTGGACATCACCAACTTCGTCATGCTGGAGACCGGACACCCGATGCACGCCTTCGACCTTTCCAAGGTGAAGGACCAGACCATCGTGGTGCGCCGCGCGAAGCCCGGCGAGCACCTGGTGACGCTGGACGGCAAGGAGCACGTGCTGGACGAGACCATGCTGGTCATCGCGGACCGGGAGAACGCCACCGGTCTGGCGGGCATCATGGGCGGCGAGGAATCCGAGATCGTGGACGACACCGCGAGCGTGCTGTTCGAGTGCGCCGCCTTTGAGCGGGCCAACAACCGCATCACTGCCCGCAAGCCGGGCATCCGCACCGAGTCCAGCGGGCGCTTCGAGAAGGGCGTCTGCCCGGAGACCACCATGGAGGCGCTGGAGCGCGCCTGCATGCTGGTGAACATGCTGGAGTGCGGCCATGTGGTGCCCGGCGCCTACGACCACTACCCGAACCCCGCCGAGCCCCGGGAGATCGACGCCTCCGTGCGGCGCATCTGCCGCCGCATCGGCGTGGACGTGCCCGGCGAGACCATGGAGGACATCCTAAACCGCCTGTACATCGACACCACCCTGGCGGGCGACACGCTGCACTGCGAGATTCCCGCCTACCGGCAGGACATGGAGACCGAGGCCGACGTGTCCGAGGAAGTGCTGCGCATGTACGGCTACGATCACATTCCCTCCACGCTGATGAACGCGGTGACCATGCCCGGCTATCGCAACGAAAAGACCGTGTTCGCCGATCGCGCGAAGGCGGCGCTGGTGGGCATGGGCCTGTACGAGGTGCTGAACTACTCCTTTGTCAGCCCCAGGTGGATGGACAAGCTGAACCTGCTGGAGGACGATCCGCGCCGCCGCATGGTCACGCTGCGCAATCCGCTGGGCGAGGATACCAGCGTCATGCGCACGAGCCTGGTGCCCAGCATGCTCAACACCGTGGCCGCCAATCTGAACCGCGGCAACGCCGAGGGCAGGCTGTTCGAGCTCTCCAAGGTGTTCGTGCCTGCGGAAAAGGCCGGGGACCTGCCGGAGGAGAAGACCGCGCTGTGCGTGAGCGCCTTCGGCGAGGACGTGGACTTCTACACCATCAAGAACATCGTCGTCTGGCTGCTGGCCAAATTCGGGCTGACCCCCGAGATCGAGGCCGTGGGCGACGCCTACTACCATCCCGGCCGCAAGGCCGTGCTGCGCGTGAACGGCCAAAAGGTCGCCGCGCTGGGTGAGATCCACCCGGACGTGGCCGAGGCCTTCGACATCTCCAACCGGCGGGTGTACGTGGCCGAGGTCGATCTCGACGCCGTCATGCCCATGGAGAAGGACTTCTACGGCGTGAAGCCGCTGCCGAAGTTCCCCGCCGTCAGCCGCGATATCGCCGTCGTGGTGGAGGAGAAGGTGGGCGCCGGCACCATGATGGACGCCATCCGCAGGGCGGCCGCCAGGACGCTGGAGGACGTGAAGCTGTTTGACATCTACCGCGGCGACAAGCTGGGCCGGGGCGTCAAGTCCGTGGCCTACGCCATCACGCTGCGCGCGCCGGACCGCACCCTGACCGACGAGGAGATCAACGGCACCATGGACAAGGTGCTCCGGACGCTGAAGGAACAGTTCGGCGCGGAGCTCAGGGCATAATCAACCGGGAGACGCACCTGTGGCCTGCCATGGCGACATGGCGGGCCGCTGGCATCCCATGGAGGATGCGATGGACAGGATTTGGAGCGAAATGCTGGAGGCAGCCCGGGCCGTCCGGAAGGAGCGCAGGGTCTCGGAGTACGTGACCTGCGGCGAGGTGTCCGCGGCGGTGCGGTCGAAGTCCGGCAGGATCTACACCGGCGTGTGCGTGGACACCTGCTCCACGCTGGGCATCTGCGCGGAGCGCAGCGCCATCTTTCAGATGCTGACCCAGGGCGAGCAGGAGATCGACCGCGTGCTGGCGGTGCTCCCCGACGGCTCCAGCGGCGCGCCCTGCGGGGCCTGCCGGGAGCTGATGGTGCAGCTGATGCCGGAGACATACCCGGCCATCCGCGTGCTCATGGACAGCGTCTCCGGGCGCGAGATGACCCTGGGCGAGCTGACCCCCGAGTGGTGGATTCAGCCGAAGGCGAAGTGACGTCGGCACGCACCGCGCGGACGGAGCTGCGCGAGCACGGACACGTGTGCAAGACCCATCGAAAGCCATGAGATATGCCAATGTTTGCGAGGGCGTCTTCCTGCGCCGCCTGAACCGCTTCGTGGCGGAGGTGCAGATCGAAGGCGCCGTTCAACGCGTCCACGTGAAGAACACGGGCCGCTGCGCGGAGCTGCTGGTTCCGGATGCCCGGGCCTGGCTGGAGCGCTCCGCTAACCCCGCGCGCAGGACCGCCTGGGATCTCATCGCCGTGGAAAAGCGGCTGCCCGGCGGCGGCGTGCGGCTGGTGAACCTGGACTCCATGGCGCCCAACCGGGCCGCGATGGAGTGGCTGCATCGCGGCGGACTCGGGCCGCTGGAAGGGCTGCGGGCGGAGGTCACGGTGGGGGATTCCCGCTTCGACTTCGCGGCGGAGCAGGGCGGCCGGCCGGTGATCGTCGAGGTCAAGGGCTGCACGCTGGAGGAAGGCGGGGTGGCCCGATTCCCGGACGCGCCCACCGAGCGCGGGCTCAAGCACGTGCGCGGTCTGACGGAGCTGGCGCGGCAGGGGAACCGCTGTGCGGTGCTGATCGTCATACAGATGCAGGGCGTGCACCGGTTTGAGCCCAACTGGGACACCCACCCGGCCTTCGGCGAGGCGCTGCTCGCGGCGCGGGAGGCGGGCGTGGAGATCGCGGCGCTGGACTGCCGCGTCCGGCCGGGCGTCGGGGAGATCGATTCGCACGTCCCGGTGCGACTGGAAAGAACAAGCGCTTCCCCGGGCGGGGAGCGGGGAGGGGCGGATCCCCTCAAAGGAAAGGAAACCCAATGAACACGGATATCGTCATCATCGGCGCGGGCCCGGCGGGCATATTCACCGCGCTGGAGCTTCTGCGCAGGGGCAGCAAAAAGAGGATCACCATCTGCGAAAAGGGCGCGGCCATCGAAAACCGCCGCTGTCCCAAGGCAAAGACGCAGAAGTGCGTCAACTGCAAGCCCTACTGCCACATCACCACCGGCTTTTCCGGCGCCGGCGCGTTTTCAGACGGCAAGCTGTCGCTGTCCTGCGAGGTCGGCGGCGACCTGCCCATGCTGATCGGAGAGGAGACCGCCCAGGAGACCATCCACTACGCGGACTCCATCTACCTGGAGTTCGGCGCGGACACCCACATCGAGGGCGTCGGCAACACCGAAGAGGTCAAGCGCATCCGCACCCGGGCCATCCAGGCAGGGCTGAAGCTGGTGGACTGCCCGATTCGCCACCTGGGCACCGAGAAGGCCCAGGAGATCTACTACGCCATCGAGCAGCATCTGCTGCGGCACGGCGTGGAGATCCTGTTCGGCTGCGAGTGCCGGGATCTGATTCTGAAGGACGACGTGTGCCTGGGCGTGCGGGTGATCCTGGACGGGCAGGAGCGCGAGATCCTGGCGGAGCGCACCGTGGTGGCCACGGGGCGGCGCGGCGCGGACTGGCTGGAGGGCCTGTGCGCGGAGCACGGCATCGCCCACCAGCCCGGCACGGTGGACATCGGCGTGCGCGTGGAGTGCCGCAACGAGATCATGGAGAAGGTCAACGAGGTGCTGTACGAGTCCAAGCTGATCGGCTATCCCAAGCCCTTCAAGAACAAGGTGCGCACCTTCTGCCAGAACCCCGGCGGGTTTGTGAGCCAGGAAAACTACGACAACAACCTGGCGGTGGTGAACGGCCATTCCTACAAGGAGAAGAAGTCCGAAAACACCAACCTGTCGATCCTGTGCAGCCACAACTTCTCCGTGCCCTTCAACCAGCCCATCGCCTACGCTCAGAAGGTGGGCGAGCTGACCAACATGCTGGGGGCGGGCCACATCCTGGTGCAGCGCTTCGGCGACATCCTGGACGGCAAGCGCACCTGGCAGAAGGAGCTTGCACAGTCCAACGTCCGGCCCACGCTGCCAGACGCCGTGGCCGGCGACATCACCGCCGCCATGCCCTATCGGGCGATGACCAACATCATCAACTTCATCCAGGCCATGGACCACGTGGTGCCGGGCTTTGCCAGCTACGAGACGCTGTTGTACTCCCCGGAACTGAAGTTCTACTCCAACCGCGTGAAGATGGATGAGCGCTTCACCACCTCCATCAAGGGCCTGCACTGCCTGGGCGATTCCTCCGGCTGGACGCGGGGACTCATGATGGCCAGCGTGATGGGCGTGCTGATGGGCCGCAGGATCGCGGAGGAGGCGTGAGCGCGTTCCCGGCGGTGCCCGTCCCGGGAATGACCGTTTTCAACGAAGGGGCCACGAAAAAACCTATGGCTTTTTTCGCGGCCCTGCGCTATAATACATACAGGAATATGGCAGAAGGAGTGATTCCAATGGTTGACATGAGCAAATGGCAGGCGATTGCGCAGGAGAAGATCCACGAGCGCCCCGCGACCTCCGGCCGGCTGGGCGGCAAGATCGCCATCGTGACCGGCGCAGCCCAGGGCTTCGGAAAGGGCATCGCCGAGGAGATGTACAAGGAAGGCTGCTGCGTCGTGATCGCGGACATGAACCTTCCGGGCGCGCAGGCCGTGGCGGAGGAGCTCGGCGCCAACGCCTGGGCGGTGGAGGTCAACGTCACCGACGAGGAAAGCGTGGCGAAGATGGTCCAGCAGACCGTGGAGAAGTTCGGCGGCCTGGACATCCTGGTCTCCAATGCCGGCGTCGCCAAGGCGGGCAATCTGATTGAGCTGGAGAAGAAGACCTTCGATTTCGTCACCAACATCAACTACACCGGCTATTTCCTCTGCGCGAAGTACGCGGCGTCCATCATGGAGGCCCAGTACGCCGCGGACAACAGCTGGTTCGGCGACATCATCACCATCAACTCCAAGTCCGGTCTGGAGGGCTCCAAGAACAACTACGCCTATGCGGGCTCCAAGTTCGGCGGCATCGGCCTGACCCAGAGCTTCGCGCTGGAACTGTGCCCCTTCAACATCAAGGTCAACGCCATCTGTCCCGGCAACTACCTGGACGGCCCGCTGTGGTCCGATCCGGAGCGCGGCCTGTTCGTGCAGTACCTGAAGGCGGGCAAGGTGCCCGGCGCCCAGACTGTGGAGGACGTGCGCCGCTTCTACATGGCGAAGGTGCCCATGAACCGCGGCTGCTTCCCGGCGGACGTGGCGAAGGCCATTTTCTACTGCGTGGAGCAGAAGTACGAGACCGGCCAGGCGATCCCGGTCACCGGCGGCCAGGTCATGCTGAACTGACGGTATTCAACGCGACGCCACAGAGTGCCGCGGCCGATGAAACGGGGACTGCCTCAAGAAGAGGCAGTCCCCGCATTCTGTTTGATCGTGAAAAGCTCACCGCAGATACTGCAATTCTGCAAAGCCCGTGTACGTCCTGCCGCTTGCGTCCGGCAGCGTGGTGACCTTCGCGCGGTTGTCCACTGCGCTGATCAGCCACATCTCCGTCCCCTTGGGCACGGTGGCGACGATCGCGCTGGAGTTCCGCGTGCCCTCCCGGATGTTCAGCCCCGCCCGGGCGGTGATCTTCTTATAGCCGTCCCCGCACCGCTGCGTGCCCAGATAGAGATAGGGCAGGTAGAAGATGCCGCCATCGTATTGCACGCGCGCCCAGAAGCCGTTTTCATCCACGGCCTGCAGCGTCATTTCGACGTCCTTCTCCACCTGGATTCTCCCGCTCAGGTCGGTGGAGGACAGGAACAGGAAGTTGCCCTCCACCTGGGTGTAGACGATCGCGTTGATGTCGTTGGGATTCGTGGTGGTGATGTTCTCGGCGCGGCAGAAGCCGATCACGTTGCTGCTGCTGCGGATCTTCGCCCAGCTTCCCCGGGTCTCCAGCAGAGTGACCCGGTCTCCGAAGTACAGCGTGGAGAGCAGCAGATCGTTTCCGGAATCGTAGTAGACCTCCGCGGAGGAGCTGCCGCACCAGGCGGATCGGCCTTCGGAATACCGCTGGGAGTCCACGTAAGGCCGCAGGATGTAGCCGTAGTATTCACCCTTGTCTATGCGCAGCCAGTCGCCCCGGGCCGTCATGGCGACGGCGTGCACCCGCTCGTCCCGATAGCAGTGGCCCAGTACGGAGGAGTTCACGTTGGGATAGCGGTACACGTTGATCCGCTTCGGCTGGCAGTAGACGTGCGCGTTCAGGGTGTTGGGGTTGGTCGGGGTCAGCAGGCTGTCCTTGCAATAGCCCAGCACCCGGTTGACGGTGTATACCTTCGCCCAGCCGTTTTTCGCATAGAGGCGCTTGAGGTTCTTTGCGTAGGGCACGATCTCGCGGACCTTGGACTGAATGTTTGGCTTGTCATACACGGTCAGGGTATAGGCGTTGACGTAGTATTCGGGCGCGTCCGCATCCCGATAGCTGGTGGACGCGAGGGCCTCCGCGCAGAAAAGGACGGAAAGGACCAGGGCCAGCAGCAGGCACAGCGCCCGTCGCGCAGGCATTGCCATGCTTCAGCCCCCTTTCCCCAAAAAACGCACTACTCCCCCAATATTTACAGCACCATTGTAACATGAAAGCACGGAGGATTTGATTCGATTCTCTGAATAAAGTATGAATATTATGCAAATGCTGCGCAATGACTGAAAAAGGAGTGAAGAAAGCAATGCGCGGCTCTCCAGGGAGGCGCGGCCGCGCAAAAAGCCCCTTCGAATCGCAGGATTTCGAAGGGGTTTCTGTTCGCCGCGCTGTCGCCGATGACGGCGACGCCCGGCAGGAGAGGCAGCGCGAATTACTCCGCCTTCAGGAACTGAAGCATCACGTAGCCGGTGCTGACAGGCGCGGTGCCGTCGCTGATCGTCTGCACCTTCGCGGCGGTCCCGGAGGACTCCAGCAGGTACAGCCGCGTACCCGCGGGCAGCGTGGCGAGAATCTCGGTGCCGTTTCGGTACAGCGACGCGTTCTCGGTGACCGTGACCACCCGGTAACCGTTGCCCGGGCGCGCGGGTCCGACGAACACATAGGGCGTGTAGTAGCGCCTGCCGCCGAAGCGGACCACGGCCCAGGACTGGGTGCTGTCCGTGCCGATCAGCGTCATCCTGGCGTTCTTGCCGATGCTTCCCGCGTGGGCGCTCTCGGAGGGGCTGTGGTACATGATCTTCCCGGAGACCTGGGCGTACACCGTCGCGTTCAGGGAGAGGGGATCGCTGGCGGAGAGCGCGGAGGCGGCACAGTAGGCCACGTATCCGGAGCCGGAGCGGATCTTGGCGATGGTGTTGTCCTCCAGATAGCTCACGAGCTGCACGCTCTGGCCGAGGCTCAGACTGCCGATCTGCACCCAGCCGTCCGGGTTGACCATCACGGGCGTGCTGATGGCGGCGCACCACATGGCGGCGCCCTGGCTGGCCGGGAGGTCGTCGAGGGCAAAGCAGGGTACGAAGCCGAAGTGCGCGCCGTCGCTGACCCGCGCCCACAGCCCGTCGGAGCTGATGGCGGTCATGGTGACCGTCTCGCCGGCGCGCAGCTGCCGGTACTGACCGCCCTTGCGGTCGGGCGTCCGATACAGCGCGATGCGCTTCGGCTGGACGTACATCGTCCGGGACAGCGTATTCGGGTTGGAAGAGGAGAGCTGGTCCAGCCTGCAATAGCCGGATCGCTTGCCGCTGGTCACGCGGGCCCAGTCGTTCTGCGTGGCCGAGACGGAGAGCTGCTCCCCGAAGGGCACCCGCGCGATCACCCGCGCGCCGTCCGAGGCCGAGCGGCGGATCTGCGCCTGGCTCGCCACGACGTACATCACCATGTTGGCGGGAACGGCGGGCTGCTGGGCGTAGGAATCCGGGTCGAAGGGATTGTAGCCAGGGATCGACGTGGGCATGCTCGTCGCAAAGGCGTCGCTGCCGGGCACGGCGGTGGGTCCAACGCCGAAGGGGTCGGCGTTGGGAACGCTGCCGATGGCCGGATCAGGGGTGCCCAGGTTGAACAGGTCGTTGGCGTTCGGCGCGGGTGTGGCGGTGGCCGCGGGCACCGGCGTGGCGGCCTCCGCGGAGCCAAAGGGACTGCCGGAGCTTTCAAACGCCTCGGGCACGTCAAAGGGATTGCCGGATTCCGCCAGCGCCAAGGGCGCGGCGGACAGAATCAGGGTGGCGGCAAGCAGCGCGCACAGCGCTCGCCGGATCCTGCTTGCGGTCATCGTACCCACCTCTCTTTGTCAAGGGATTTCTTTGCATTCTCTATTATAAGGGCTCGGCGTGCGGGAATCGTGTCGAAATTGGGAAAATCTTTCGAACAATGCGCCGGCAATCGCGCAGCAGGGGTTCGAAGGTGCGGCTGAGGCGCGGGAAATAGGTTAAATATTCCCGCTGCGGCCCCCTTTTGCTTGACACAAACGGCCCGGAATGGTATTATTTATAAGTCTGGGTTTGTCTGAAAGGGGTGTGCGCGCATGCTTGAACGGCTGAAGAGCAGTGAAAAGGTCGTGGGTACGCGCAGACTCGTTCGCGCGATTCTGGCCGGTGAAATCGAAGAGGCCTATGTCGCGCAGGATGCCGATCTCTTCATCGTCCGTCAGGTGCGGGATGCCTGCAACCGGATGGGCGTGCGCATGGTGGAGGCCGAGTCCATGAAGGCGCTTGGCGAGGCCTGCGGCGTGGAGGTCAGGACCGCCTCGGCGGGCATTCGAAAGTAAACAAACGGACAGAGGGTGCAAGCGCAGCGGCGAAGCCGCAAGACGCGCCCGAAACCCGCGCCTGCCGGAGGCAGTGGCGCGGGGCGAAAACAAGCGTCCGGCAGAGCCGGACTGAGGGTGCAAGCGCAGCGGCGAAGCCGCAAGACGCGCCCGAAACCCGCGCCTGCCGGAGGCAGTGGCGCGGGGCGAAATGCTCTTGTCCTTCCAGGGTTGCGGAAGTGTATATAGAGGCTAAAGAAGATCCATAATAGTTCAGGAGGTGCTTTTCTTCAATGC
>JAFWBZ010000194.1 GCA_017537105.1 Clostridia bacterium
ATAAAAGCGGCACCCGCCGCCCCTTCAGCATAATCTCCGCCATTGTTCCTTCATTCCTTCCTTCACTGTCGAAAAAAGCCGGAAGCGGAGAGCACGCACGCCCTCCGCCTCCGAGCAGCGCATCAGAGGCCGGCCTTGCCGTCCACCCAGTCGATCGCGGCGGCCTTGGTTGCAAAGGTCTTATGCACCGCATACACGACCTTGCCGTCCGCAGCCAGCACGACGCCGGATCCGGTGCCGCTCAGCGTCGGCGTCCGCCATTCGGTGGTCTGCTCTTTCGTCCGGGTTTCCTCGCTGGAAACGCCGAACTTGATTTTGTAGAACCACCAGCCCTCATAGCTGGTCACGACGCCGCTGTCTCCGGTCGTCCGCATTACGCGGACATAACCGAAGCCGACGTCCGGAGCCGCGTCCGCGGTCACGGAATACTCGCCCGTGGCCGTGGATCCGCTGGAAGCGACCTCGCCAAGCAGCAGCGCCCGCGCCTCATCGGTCAGGCCCGTGGGCTCAAAGTCCAGGGTGTACCCGTTGATGCCGTTGTCGCTGTCCAGCTGTACGTCGTCGCCGTAGAAGCGGCCGTCAGAGCGGTCCCAGCTCAGGCTGGCGCTCTTGGCCTCGGCGATCCTTGCGCCGCTGCCGTATGTGATACTCGTGCCCTCCGTGTAGGCGCTCACAGGCGCGGCCACGGGGTGCAGCATACCCACATTAGCGTTCATTTACACTTTCCTCCCCATTGGTTGTTATGATGGCCTCCATAAGCGCTTCCGCCGTCCGGACAATCGCTTCCTCGGCCTTGGGTGTGCCCCTTTGTACCGCCCTGCGGAAAAAGGGCTGCTTTTTCATGAAACTGGTCCCCGAGTTGATGGCGTTTGCGATCACCGGGATGGGCTTTGCCTTCACGCCCCTGTACTCGTATGTGCTGTCGCGTGCCCGGCCGCTGGCATCGATGTGGTAGTTCGTCCGCACCCCGGTTCTCGCGTGATTCCACGGGACGCTGACGTATCCGCTGTTCTGATAACCAACTGAGGTGTTCACCGCGCTGCCGTTCTTATCGAACGTCGCAATGCCCATGCCCTCGGCCGCCACAAGGATGGCTTTTTCCTCCGGGCTGGGCAGGCGGGTTTCTCCGCTCTTCGCATACCTGAAAGGCGCGGTCCTGACGGCGTTCACCTCGCTGCGGATGGTCTTGGCCATTGCACCGGCCCCCTCATACAGGGACATGCTGGCGACCGGCTGGGCGCTCCCCTCCAGGGCGTTCAGGATGGCGGCGACCTCTTCCAGGCCGTCCGCCTTCATCACATAGGCCATGGCCGTCAGCTCCCTTCGTCCGTCACCTGGCAGGTCCACTCAATGTGAAAAAGCCCGGTTCCGGTCTCGTGCTGGATGCTGTTCAGCTCCCAGCTACCGCCGCAGATCTCTTCAAGCACGCTTTCGATCTCCGGCACCATGGCGTTCCGGTCCGACAGCAGGCTGTAAAACAGATCCACGCTGGCGGAAAAGCTCCGGTCGCACTTCACGCCGTCGCCGTCGCAGCTTCCGGCCTCATAGTCCAGGCTCACCACGCCATAGGCCCCTTCCGGCCGGGTCTTCCAGCCGTACTCCGCAAACGGAATCCCGGTGGCCTGCAGGGCGGAGACCAGCGCCTCGTATTCACTCGGCATGTATCATCCCTCCCGCGCGTTGCCTGTCACTTTTTGCACGGTCAGCTCGATACCGTCGTCTTCTGTGACATAGGTCCGCAGAATTTTGTGTCGCTTTCCGCCCAGCTCCAGCAGCGGCTCATCGTGATACTCGAAGTCGTGCGCCAGGATCACCTTCAGCTCCGGGGCCAGTCCCTGACCCATCGCCTGATAGGCTTCCTGCATGCCGATGCTTCTGACCGTGCAATACACACGCCGCCGCGTCTCCGTGCGCTCGATGCCTACGCCTTCGGCCGCCGGGCTTACCTGGATCAGGTCGCACACGTCAGCTTTCAGCATGGTCGTCGTCCTCCCCGTAGTCGGTGTATGCGCTTGCGTGCATCAGCTGGACCTTCTGCACTTCGTAGGCCTCCCGCAGTTGGTCATAGTTTTTGGGAGATCCGAAGCGCATCGCCGCGTAGGTGAGCACCGCCCGCATGGCCAGCGGGTCCGTCAGCGTGCTTTCGTCCGTCACCGTGTCGCCGTCGATGGAAAAAGTGACGGTACCCGGCAGCACGACCCCGGCGATCGTCAGATCATTCGCGCCGGCCATCAAAAGGCTCGCGATTTCCGGATCATATTCGTCCGCCGTCACCCTCAGGGCCAGCTTGGCTTCTTTCAGCATCGTGTCTCACCTCTCAAAAGTAAGAGGCGGAGGATTGCTCCCCCGCCCCTGTGTGTCATTGTCCGATCAGGACGCCGCCTTGGTGTAGCGCACCAGGCCGACGCCGGTGGGCTTGCCATCGCCCAGGGCCATGCCGCGGAACACGGTGGAACCGGTCCGGAAGGCCACAGAAGCGTCGCTCTCGACCTCGACGTCCTTGGCGAAGTTCCAGACATAGCCTTCCTTCAGGTCGCCGAAGATGATGTCGGTGCCGACGCCGTCTTCGATGATCACCGGGAAGCCGAACACGTTGTACTTCGCGGGCGCCTGGGGATCCGCGACCACAACGGGCTGCTTCTGGGTGGTGGTCACGTTCAGCACGTTGCCGTAGAAGGTCGCGCGGCTCATGACGAAGCAGGCGTTGGGATCATACTCCGCCGGCAGGCTGCCGATGATGGTCAGCAGGTCAGCGTAGGAGATGGCGGCCTTGGTGTAGGTGCCGGTAGCCGTGATTGTGGCCAGGCCGGTGGGCTCGTTCGTGCCGGTGCCGGCGGCAACCTTGGAGGCCACCAGGCGGAAGAGCTTGTTGGCCAGGCGGTCAACCAGCCAATCCTCGAAAGCGGGAACGGCCATCGCCTTCACGTCCGCGGTGATCTCCACGGTCTTGATCAGCTTATAGGCGCCCAGGGAAACGGGAGTCAGCGTGTCAGCGCTGTCGACGGAAGCGGTGCCCATGGCAACCACGGCCGCGTCGTTGATCGTGCCTTCCACGGGCAGGATCACGTTGCCGGGGATGTGCATCACATCGATCGCGTTCAGGATCGGATAGAGCTGCATCTTGCCCCAGATCTTGTTGGCGGTCTCGGTGGGGATGGCAGCGGTGGCCACGACAGCGTTGCGCTCTTCAGCGGTCAGCTCCTTGCCCTGCAGGTTCTTCAGGAAAGCCTCCCGATATTCGGGAGAATTAACAGCGAAACGATTTTCCATTTTCTTATCCTCCTCAATGATTTTCTTGCCGTCCATCTTGGCGGCTTCTTCAGCCTTCCGCGCCTCTTCGGCCGCGGCGGCCTTGCGGGCCTCGATCTCGGCCGTGATGGCCTCCATCTCTTTCACCCGCTCTTCCAGTTCATCGGTGGTCAGCGCATCGCGCTTTTCCTCCGCGGTCTCGGCCTTCAGCTCATCCAGGCGAGCCTGGAGCTGTTCGCCGTTCATTTCGGACAGGTTCATTCTTCACTGCCCTCCTTTGTCAGTTTTTCCAGCCGCACGATCAGCGCCGTCCGGCGCTCGTTGTCGGCTTCCTTGGCCCGATCCTCTGCCAGCTGCTTCCTTGCGCTCTCCAGCGAGGCGCGTACGCTCTCCAGCGCATCGCCTTCAGAAGCGGCCTGCACGGATGTGCCCTTATACGAGGGGAAAGCAACCAGGCTCACCTCATAGATCTCGCCGAACTTGGTGATTCGACGCAGCGGCTTGTCGGTGTCCAGGTCTTCCCACGCTTCTCCCTCAACGGTAAACGCGAACGACATTCCGGGCATGTCTCCCCGCGTCACCGCAGAATAGGCTTCCATTGCCCTCGGGTTGCGTGCGGCGTCCACAGATGACCGCATCTTCACGCCGTGTTCATCCGGCGTCAGGGTCATCGTGCCGCTGCCGTTGTTCCGCCGGCTGTGGGCCAGCGGGATCATCCCGAAGTCATGACCGACCATCAGTGCCACGTCCCGGAGGACTTTCCCGTCCCCGACCGCCGCCGGATCGTTCACTTCCCGCCAGGCGCCCATATCCGTTTCCTGGTTGAAAACGATCGGGTAGCCTTCCAGGATGTATTCCTGCTCATTCTGTTCCGCCCTCAGCTCCATCAGCTGAAGGAACCGGACCTCTTTATTCATCGCTCTTGTCCTCCTTGTCTGCGTCCGTGCCCTGCACGTCCTTGTACTCGCCGCGGATCGGCGTGTACTGTCCCGCACCGTCCGGCAGCGGCGCATAGTTGAACAGCTCGCGGATCTCGTCGATGGTCAAAACGCCGCGGTCGCCCAGCTGCTGGGCCATGGAGATCTTCGCGTTAATGCTCATGTACTGCAGCCGGTTGGCAGTGAACTGGATCCGGTTCCCGCCGTTCCGCTCGCGCTCCGTGAAGACCATCTTGGTCAGCGCGTCGCTGAGCTTGATTGCGAAGGGCTCGATGGATCCATTAAAAAAGGCGTCCAGCTCGTCGCCGGTCGCCTCGTTGCAGATCACCTTATCAGAAACCCCGAAATAATTCTCCACGTTCTCCCGGATCAGCCGCATCTGTTCCGGGTCCACCTTGTAGCCGTCCTGCTTCAGCTGCTGGATGCTCGTGAACTGGTTGCCAAACAGCAACAGCCCGCCGCCTCCAGTCTGAAAGTTGTTCCGGTCGAACCGTTCCCGCTCTTTCCGCAAATCCTCATCAAAGGTCTTACTGTTCAGCTGCGCCATGAAGCGGTAGGTCGCGGAGTTCTTCACGCCCTCCATGATGCCCTGGTTGACGATGGCCACCAGCTCCATGGTCGGCTGCAAGGCGCTGTTCCTCTCTCCGAAGAAATCGTCCCGCAGCTGGTGCTTGGTAATCACCGCGCACCGCGCCAGGCGCACGCTCCGCATCTGCCCACCCACGAAATGGTATTTCAGGTACGGATCCCCTCCCCGGTCGACCACCTCGCAGCTGGAGGGCAGCGCCGGGAAGTACCCGATCACCTCGCCAACATCATCCAGCAGCAGCACGATGAACAGGTTGTTCTCGACATCGTAGATGTTCGAGCACCGCTCCAGGAATTGCGGCCAGGTGTACCAGGGATTCGGCGCGGTTCTTGTCGCCGTCCACAGCTTCGTCCTCGCGCTCCCGTCCATCCGATACTGCAGCTTCGCGACATGCCGGGCCCGGGCATCTACCGCGGCCCGCACCATGTCGCTCTCATAGATCCGCCCGCCCCAGCTGGTAAAAACCGGCGAGTAGGCCGTCAGCGTCCGGTACACGCTTTCCGCCGGCGCGCTCTTCGGGGCCCTCCCGAAGATTCTGTCAATCAGTCCCATTTCTCTCACCTCTCGTTACTCAGCTGGGCGGCCATTTCTTCGTAGTAGTTGTGCCGCATGCAGATCGCATCGCTCAGCGCGGCCATGCCGTCGATATGGCTCCGCGCGTTCATCTTGACCAGCCGCCGCCGGTTGGTCCCGTCCTCAAATTTCAAAGCGGCGTCCAGCATATGCACCTTCATCAGGTCGTTGTCCCCGATGCACCGGAGCCGGCCGTCCTTGATCATGCCCTCCATGTCGATCAGCACCCCGGTCAGGTTGCTTCCCTGGCTGACGCTCTCCATGGAAAAGCCGTCCGCCTCCATGTCCTGCACGAGGTAAGCCGCGCTGTACCGGTCGTACCCGACCTTCAGACAAAGGATCTCATACTCCTTTTCCAGCATCCGGAACCAGTCATGCACGGCGTGGTAGTCCACGGTGTTCTCCCCGCAGACGGTCAACAGTCCCCGCTGCCGATAAATCTCATACGGCAGCCCGTCCCGGGCGGTCGCCTCTTCCACCTTGTTCGCCGGCATGAAGAACATGACGTCAAACCAGGTCACGCCATCTTTCTCTATGCAGACCACCGAGGCGGTTAAATCCACCGCAAGGCTGAGATCGATGCCGCCCAGCGCGTAGCTGTGTCGCAGATCCTCCAGCGTCTTGTTGTAGCCGAAGCACTTCTTCACGTCCTGGGCCGTCAACCATGCCTGGCTGCTGTTCTGCTTGATGTTGCAGTACTTCGTGAGGAATTCCGTCTTCTTGCTCAGGCTGCCCTCAGCAACCGCGATTTCCTCAAGCATATAATCAACACTGACGGAGACACCCAGGTTCGGGTTCGCCTTCTTCAGCTCGTTGATATCATTCCACTTGTCCACGTCGTCGATCATGTATAAAAAAGGCGCGAGCCGTGTTTCCTTGCTCGTGCCCATGATGACCGCCGTGGACCGTTTGATCAGTTCGTCGAAGATGCCGTCATTCACATATCCGGCCGTGCTGATTGACAGCAGCATCGGGTGCCGGCGGGCGCCCAGTGCGCTCTTC
>JAFWBZ010000195.1 GCA_017537105.1 Clostridia bacterium
AGCTGATGGACATCCGCAGGGGCGATACGCTGCTGCTGCACTCCGCGCTGACCGCCATCGGCCCGGTGGAGGGCGGCGCGGACGCGGTGATCGACGCCTTTCTGGACGCCATCGGCGAGGAGGGCACGCTGGTCATGTCCACGCTGACCGGGTGGTTCGCGCCCTTTGACGCAGCCACCACTCCCTCGGCGGTGGGCTGGCTCAGCGAGGTCTTCCGCCGGCGGCCGGGGGTGCTGCGCTCGCTGCACCCGGTGCACTCCGTGGCGGCCTTCGGCAAAAACGCGGAGTACATCACCCGGGACCACGACAAGTGCGAGACCGGCTGCGGCGAGGGCACGCCGTATCTGAAGATCGCGGAGCTGGGCGGCAAGGCGGTGCTTCTCGGCGTGGACATGGACCGAAACACCACCATGCATTCCATGGAGGAGGCCATCGACGCCAAGTACCTGCACACGCTGAAGATTCCGGCGCCGACCTACATCGAGGACTACCGAAACAAGACCTTTACGCTGAAGAAATTCCCGCCGGGCCACCGGGACTTCCTGTCCATGACGCCGTATCTGCGCACCCACGATCTGATGGTCGAGGGCATGATCGGCGCGGCGCGGGTCAAGGTGGTGGACGTCCGTGGCATGTTCGATCTCGGCAAGTCGTTGATGGAGGCGGACCCGCTGCTCTTCATCTGCCGCAACGAGCACTGCAACTCCTGTCACTGGTCGCGCAGGCTCTACGAGGGCGGAGCAATCGACTACGCGCGCTACCGGCGGATCGCCTGCAAGGATCCGACTTGTGAAATCTGCGTCGTGGAGGAGGATGCGCATGGTTAGGCTCAGTGTGGAAATCTCCGATTTCATCGCCGCGGATTTTGAGGGAAAGCTGCGGGCGGCGCAGTCCCTCGGCATTCACAACCTGGAGACGGGCGACCGCTTCGACGGCGTGCGCCTCGATGACATGACCGGCGCGGAGCTCGAGCGCATCCGCAGCCTGCTCATCGACTACAACATGCGCATCGTGCTGCTGACGACGGCCATCCCCGCCGGCGACCGCGAGGCGCGGAAGCGGCTGTTCCGCAGGGCGCTGCAGCTGGATGTCGAGGCGATCTGCCTGGACCTGGGTGCGGGCGGCGACGCGGACTTTACCCAAAGACTCGCGGACAGCTATTCGATGGCGCTCTGCGTGGAAAACCGCGCCGACGGCGCCTATCCCGACGAGGTCCGGCTGCTGGAAGTGGTCAGGGAGCACGGGGCGAAGGTCATCTTCAACCCGCTGGAGATCGTCAAGACCGAGCGGCACCCGTTCTTCCACGCCTACTACAACAGCAAGATCAAGAACGACATTCGCTTCCTGCGGATCTGCGACGGCCTCTATCGCGAGCATACGCCCGTTCGCCTGGGCCATGGCTGCGCCGAGGTGAAGGAGCTGACCTCCATACTGCTCTGCCGCGTCTATGACGGCTATTTCTCCTTCATTCCGTATCTGCCGGAGATGGACCTCGAGGCCTACCGCGATTGCGTGGAAACGTTCAAGAATCTGCTCAAGCACTGCTGACCGAGCGATTCCGTACTACCGTATAAAGGCAGGTGTGCGCATTGCAGTCCAACGCCGTATTGGAGACGAAGAAAATCAGCAAGACCTATTCCGGCATTCGCGTGCTCCACGACATCGACTTTTCGCTGATGCCGGGCGAGGTGCACGCGCTGGTCGGCGAGAATGGCGCGGGGAAGTCCACGCTGATCAAGATCATCGCGGGTGTCGAAGCGCCGGACGACGGGGGAGAGCTCTACTTCCAGGGCAAGCGCATCCCGCACATGACGGCGGCGAAGTCCATCCACCTGGGCATCTCCGTCATCTATCAGGATGTGAGCCTCTTCCCGAACCTTTCCATCGCGGAGAACATCTGCAAGGGCCTGTATCACGACGCCTTCGTGAACTGGAAGAAGATCAACGGCAAGGCGAAGGAGATTCTCGATGAGATGGGCGTTCAGATGGACGTCCAGCAGAAGCTCCGGGAGATCTCCATCGGCAAGCGGCAGCTGGTGGCCATCGCCCGGGCGATCACCTTTGAATCCAAGGTCATCGTCATGGACGAGCCCACGGCGGCGCTCTCCTCCAGCGAGGTCGAGATGCTGTACAACATCATCCGCACGCTGCGCGGCAAGGGCGTGGCCATCGTGTACATCTCGCACAAGCTGGATGAGATCTTCACCGTCGCGGACCGGATCACGGTGCTGCGCGACGGCGAGCGGATCGAGACCGCGCCGGTCTCCGAGTTCGACCAGACGAAGCTGATCAACATGATGGTCGGGCGGGAGCTCCGATTCGTGCCGATGCACAATCACGGGGACACCGGCGAGGTGCTCTTCGAGGTCCGGGGGCTCACGCAGGAGCCGGCCTTCCGGGACATCAGCTTTGCCTGCCGGCGCGGGGAAATCGTGGGCCTGACCGGCCTGGTCGGCGCCGGGCGCAGCGAGCTGGCCCAGGCGATCTTCGGCCTGACGCACCCGCAGAGCGGCGAGATGCTGCTGCAGGGCGCGCCGCTGAAGGTCAAGGATGCCAACGACGCCATCCGGAAGGGCGTGTGCTACCTGCCGGAGGACCGGCGCTCCCAGGGACTGTTCCAGGGCCACTCCATGACGCGGAACATCACCGCCGTCACGCTGGGCAAGCAGCTCAAGAGAGGGCTGATCAACGCGGGGCTCGAGCTGAAGACCGCGGAGAAGTACATCCGCGAAATCTCCATTCGCCCGAACCTTCCGCACATCAACGTGGAGAGCCTCTCCGGCGGCAACCAGCAGAAGGCGCTG
This sequence comes from Clostridia bacterium, assembly GCA_017537105.1. Taxonomy (GTDB): domain Bacteria; phylum Bacillota; class Clostridia; order Christensenellales; family Aristaeellaceae; genus UBA2862. Next base: position 2,805 of record JAFWBZ010000195.1, read on the forward strand.
ATTGCCCGCTGGCTGAACGCCGATCCCAAGCTGCTGATCGTGGACGAGCCCACCAGCGGCGTGGACGTCGGCGCGAAGCTGGAGATCCACAAGCTGCTCAGGAGCCTGGCGGAGCAAGGGGTCTGCGTAATCCTGATCTCCTCCGACCTCTCCGAGGTCTTCGCCCTCTCCGACCGGATCCTCGTCATGCGCCAGGGCAGGATCGTCAACGAGGTCGCCGTGGGCGAGGCCACGCAGGAGGGCATCCTGCAAAAGGGACTGCTGGGATAAGGGGGCGCGAAGCATGAGAAAGATACTCAGGGAAAAAGCCCGGGAGCTGATCCTGATCGGCGTCATCATCGTGATCGGCATCATCGTCACCTTCATTATGCCCGCCTTCTTCTCGCAGCTGAACATCATCAACGTGCTGTACAGCAACGCCGTGTTCGGCATCATGGCGATGGGCATGATGCTGATCATCACGACGGGCAACATCGACGTCTCCGTCGGCGCGCAGTACGCCGTCTCCGGCATGGTGGTCGCCCTGGTGGCCAGGGCCACCGGCGGCGAACAGCCGCTGCTGGCGATCCTCGCGGGCATGGGCACCGGCATGGCGCTGGGCCTGATGAACGGTCTGATCGTGGCGAAGCTGAGCATCCCCGCCATCGTCGTTACGCTGGGCACGCTGAACATCATGCGCGGCACGCTGAATCTGATCACCTCGGGCAACTGGATCGACGGTTTGACCGGTCCGTTCGCGAAGTTCGCCAACCTGCGCCTGCTCAAGCCCATCAACGGTCTGGGGGTCATTCATGCGATCACCGGCGGCAAGGGGCTCATGGTGTTTGCACTGCCGCTGGCCGTGTACATCTGGATCCTGGTCATGGTGGTCACCTACATCTTCCTCTACCGCACCGGCGTGGGCCGCGACATCCTGGCCGTCGGCGGCAACAAGGAGGCGGCCCGGCGCGTGGGTCTCAGCCAGACGAAGGCCTACCTGCTGGCCTTTGGCTACATGGGCATGCTGGCGGGACTGGCCTCCGCCATCGCGGCCTCCAAGATCAAGATCGCCCAGCCCTCCAACGGCACCGGCTACGAGATGAAGCTCATCGCCGCCTGTGTCATCGGCGGCACGGAGTTTTCCGGCGGCGTCGCCTCCATCCTGGGCACGCTGCTGGGCGTGCTGCTGCTGGGCGTCATCGACAACGGCCTGGTGCTGACCAAGGTTCCCGCCTATTGGCAGGAGCTCGCCACGGGCGTCATCATCATACTGGCCGTGGGCTCCAGCGCCTTCCGCACCATGAAGCCCGGCGGCAGGCGGGCCATCAAGAGCGGAGGTGATCGCAAGTGAAAGCGCTGTTTCAGAAGCATCGAAACGAGACGATCCTGGCGTCCATCTTCCTGGTGCTGTTCGTCTTCTTCTCCTTCGCGTCGCGAAACTTCTTCACGCTCAGCAACGTGATGAACCTTTTTTCCCAGATGGTCACGCTGGCGTTCCTCACGCTGGGCATGGCGGCATCGATGTTTTCTGGCGGCATGGACCTCTCCATCGGCGCGGTCTGCTCCATGTGTACGGTGCTCTGCGCCACCTTTGTGGGCACGATGGGCATGCACACCCTGCCCGCGCTGCTGATCACGCTGGCCATCGCCATCGCCTGCGGGCTGTTCAATGGCTTTTTGATCGGCTACTGCAAGATCAACTCCATGCTGGTCACGCTGGGCACGCAGTCGCTGTACACCGGCATCGGCCTGGTGATCTCCAAGGGCGTCACGGTCTCCATTCCGCTGGATCGCTTCGCGCTGTTCGGGCGCACCCGGCTGTTCGGCTTCCTGCCGGTGGAGATTCTGATCCTCGCCCTCGGCATCCTGCTGGCGGTGCTGATGTTCAGCTACCTCATCCCGGGCCGCCGGATCTTCCTGATCGGCGCCAACCCGCAGGTTGCGCGCTTCGCCGGCATCAACATCGCCTCGAACATCCTGGTGACCTACGCGTTCTGCAGCGCCTACGCCTTCTTTGGGGCCATCGTGCTGGCCTCCCGCGTCGCCTCCGGCCGCGCGGACGTCGCGGCGGCGCTGGTGCTGAAGTCCGTCTCCGCGGCGGTGTTCGGCGGCGTGTCCACCCTGGGCGGCATCGGCTCGATGGCGGGCGCGATCCTGGGCGTCGCGGTCATCCAGATCGTCACCAACGGCATGGACATGATGAACTTTTCGACCTATCTCCAGCAGATTTCCATCGGCGCGATGCTGCTGATCGTGCTGGCGTTCCGGCATCGCAAGCGACATTGACGATCTTCACCGGCGAAGCCGGTTGAAAGAATAAAGAGGAGGAAAGAACCATGAAGAAACTCGTTGCAATCGTACTGACCCTGATTCTGGCGCTCAGTCTCATCTGTGTCGCCAACGCGGAAGGCGAGAAGAAGGGCACCATCGCGGTGGTGTGCTACGTCACCAGCGCCCCGTACTTCTCCTTTGGTGAGTCCGCGGCGAAGGCCACCGGCGAAGCCCTGGGCTACGATGTCATCTGGACCGGCACCACGGAAGTTGACACTCCCGGCCTGATCTCCATCATCGAGAACCTGATCGAGCAGAAGGTCGACGCCATCTGCCTGGCCTCCGGCGACACCACCTCCGTGGTCCCGGTCTGCCAGAAGGCCATGGAGGCCGGCATCAAGGTCGTCACCTTTGACCTGGACATCGAGCCCGAAGGCCGCGACGCCTACGCGGGCCTGATGGATCTGTCCGAGCTGGGCATCCCGCAGGTGGAGTCCATCGTCGCCAGCATTGGCGAGGAGGGCGACGTCGCCATCGTCACCGGCGTTCTGACCAACGAGCTGCTGCAGAAGAGAATTGAGTACTGCGAGCAGTATGCCGCCGAGAAGTATCCGGGCCTGAACTTCGTGACCGTCGAGTCCATGGACGAGGACGCCGAGAAGTGCTACGAGGTCGCCATGAACATCCTGACCGCCTATCCGGACGTGAAGGCGATCATGTCCAACGTCTCCACCGGCGTCGGCCCGATCTCCTCCGCCATCGAAGATGCCGGCAAGATCGGCGAAGTCTACGCCTGCGGCCAGTCCACGCCGAACCTGGCCAAGCCCGGCATGGCCTCTGGCGCCTGCGTGAACGCCGTGCTGTGGGATACCGCCAAGTGGCAGTCCTGGGCCGTGACCATCGCCGCCAATCTGATCGAGGGCGTCGACATGCCCGTGGGCAAGCTGAGCATCGAGGGCTTCGACGAGGGCGAGCGCCTCGAGGACAACATCTTCTACTACTACGAGACCTTCACCTTCACCCCCGACAACATCAACGACTTCGACTTCTAAGCGCGATCCGCGCCAGCCTTCGGGCCGGCCGGAGGGCGAGGGGCGGGATGCACGGAGACGTGCATCCTGCCCGTCACGTTTCCAAGGATTTGTGGCAGAGGATCGGGGCGCGGCACGCGCCGGAGGAGGGCAATGAAGAATTATTTTGACGTGCGGGGCCGGGTCGCGTTCGTCACCGGCGCGAGCAAGGGCCTCGGGAAGATGTTCGCGGACACGCTGGGGGACGCCGGCGCGAAGCTGTTCATCCTGGCGACGACGCGGGAGCCCCTCGAGGCCGCCTGCCGGGAATTCCGGGAGAAGGGCTACGAGTGCGAGTGCTTCTGCGGAAACATCACCGACGCTGCCGCCGTGGACGAGGCGGTCCGGCGGTGTGTCGAGCGCTACGGGCGCATCGACATCTTGGTGAACAACGCCGCGGCCATGCGCAACAACAAGGCGCCGGAGGACACCTCCATTGAGGAATGGGAGCACGTGATCCACGTCAACGTGGACGGCGCGTTCATCGTGGCGCGGGCCGTGGGCAAGGTGATGCTGAGGCAGCGCTACGGCAAGATCATCAACATGTCCTCCATCTCCGGCAAGATCATCAACAAGGGCGTGCACGGCGGCTCCTACGACGTGTCCAAGGCGGCAGTGGACGGCCTGACACTCGCCCTCGCCAGCGAATGGGCGGACAAGGGCATCAACGTCAACGCCATCGCGCCGGGCTACTTCATGACGCAGCCCAACCGGGAGTACTTTGACCGCGATCCTGGCTTCTACGATCTGGCGGTCAGCATGATTCCCGTCGGCAGGGTCGGCGAACCGGAGCAGCTGGCCGGAACCATACTGTATCTGGCCTCCCCGGCCTCCGACTATCTCCACGGCACCGTCATTCGGGTGGATGGCGGCTACATGATCTGGTAATCTCCGCGCGCCCTGCGAAGCGCGCGTCGCATAAAGGAGTGCAGCACTATGTTGAAAATGGCAATCATCGGCGCAGGCACCTGGGGCGAATCCCACGCCAGCATCTACGCGGAGCACCCGCAGGCCGAGTGCGTGGCGATCTGCGACAAGAATCGGGAGCGGGCGGATGCCTTTGCCGCCAAGCACCGCCTGGCGCACACCTACTACGACTATCGGGAGATGCTGGAGAAGTGCGACTGCGACGCCGTCGCGATCGTCACGCCGGACTTTCTTCACACGGATATGGCCATCGCCTGCGCGCAGGCCGGGAAGCACATCCTGATCGAAAAGCCCCTGGCGACGAGGCGCGAGGACGTGCTGGCCATCGTGGACGCGGTGGAGAAGCACGGCGTCCGCGCGATGGTCGACCTGCACAACCGCTGGAACCCGCCGTTCAATCTGGTCAAGCAGATGGTTGCCTCCGGCGAGTACGGCGAGGCCAAGACCGCCTATTTCCGGCTGAACGACGCGCTCTGGGTGGCGACCGACATGCTCTCCTGGACGGCGAAGTCCTCGATCCTGTGGTTCCTTGGCAGCCATTCGCTGGACACGATGTCCTGGATCATCGGCTCCCTGCCCGAGGAGGTCTTTGCCTACAAGCGCACCGGGAAGCTGGCTTCGCTGGGCATTGATACCGTGGACGCCTACCAGACGGCGATCCGCTACCGCAGCGGCGCCATCGCCCAGATGGAGAACAGCTGGATCACGCCCAACGGCAACTCCAACGTCAACGACTTCAAGTTCGATCTGGTGCTGGACAAGGGCAAGTTCGACATCGACGCCTCGAGCCACAACCTGCTGCAGCTGACCACCGAGAACACCTTCTACACCCCGGACGTGCTGGTGAAGAACAGCGTGTTCGGCCGCTGCAACGGCTTTGCGTTCGAGAGCATCCGCAGCTTCGTGGACAAGATGGCCTCCGGCGAGCCGTTCCACGTGTCCCTGCGGGAGGCGGCCAACGTCTCTCTGGCGATCCTGGCCATCATGGAATCGGCGGAGAGCGGCAAACCCGTCCGCACGCAGCTGATCGAGCAGTGAGCCACAGAGAAGAAAGGGAGGGCGGAGCGCCATGTATGCGATCATCAACACGAAGCTGGTGATGGAGGACGGCATCCTCTTTGACGGGCGATTGGTCTTTGACGGCGACAGAATCCTCTGCGCGGGCCGGGCCTGCGAGGTGGAGATCCCCGAGGGTGCGCAGGTCATCGACGCGCAGGGCCGCTACACCACGCCCGGCTTTATCGACATCCACTGCCACGGCGCAGGCGATTTCAATTTTAATGAGGACCCACTGGGCAACGCGGCGCACTTCCTGCGCCACGGCACCACCACGGTGCTGCCGACGCTGTACATGAACCTCACCGCCGAGCAGATGATCGAGGGCGCGGAGCGCATCATGGAAGCCTCGAAGACCGGGGCGGGGCGCATCATCGGCGGGCTGTACATGGAGGGCCCCTACATGGGCGCCTTCGGCAGCTTCCAGGACGGCATCGTCTGGACGAAGCCCATCGACGAGGCGGCCTATCGCCCGCTGGTGGACCGGCTTGCGCCCTGGGTGCGCGTCTGGGCCATCGATCCCTCCCGCGAGCGCATCGAGGAGTTCATGCGCTACGTGAAATCGCGCAATCCCGGAGCCATCTTCGCGCTGGGGCACTCCCGGGCCACCGCCGCCGAGTGCCGCCGCGTGGCGCATCTGGGTGTCCGCGTGCAGACGCATCACGGTGATTCCGGCAAGGTGCAGGGCCGCGCCCAGGGCACCGTCGGGGCGGGCTGCGACGAGTATACACTGTACAACCCGGACATGTACGCCGAGCTGATCTGCGACGAGGTGGGCGTGCATGTCGTGCCGGACATGGTCAAGTTGGTGGTGCGCACAAAGGGCGTGGAGCGGATGATCCTGATCTCCGACTCCATGTGCGACAAGCATAAGTACAAGAACAACGAGGCGGAGGGCATCGTGTACGGCCCGGATCTGAATTACGATGACCGGGGCTGGCTGGCGGGCTCCCACCTGACGCTGGACAACGCCTGTCGAAACCTGATGACCCACACCGGCTACGGCCTGTGCCACGCCATCCGCTTCGCGACGGCCAATCCGGCGCGGATGCTGGGCATCTTTGACGAGGTCGGCTCGCTGGCGCCGGGGAAGCGCGCCAACCTGCTGATCATGGATGACGCCGTGCACATCGAGAAGGTCATCCTCAACGGGGAAATCCAATGAGCGGACGGGGCAGTCCTGCGGGGTCGCCCCGTTTCCAGATGCGGGAGGTTGGTATGCGAAGGATCGCTGCGATCTTGCTGGCGCTGGCGCTGCTGCTGAGCGCCGGCGCAGAGGCCGTACCGGCGAACTGGTACGAGGTGTTCGTGCGCTCTTACCAGGATTCCGACGGCGACGGCCTGGGGGACCTGAACGGCCTGCGGGCGCGGCTGGACTACATCGAGGACATGGGCTGGCGCGGGCTCTGGCTGATGCCGGTGATGCCCAGCCCGTCCTACCACAAGTACGACGTGACGGACTACTATGGCGTCGATCCGGAGTACGGCACGCTGGAGGACCTCCGCGCGCTGATCGGGGCGTGCCACGCCCGGGACATCCTCGTGATCCTGGACATGCCCATCAACCACACCTCCGTCGGACACCCCTGGTTCCAGGCGGCCTGCGCGGCCATCAGCGAGGGCCGGTTTGAGGATCCGATGGTGGGCTATTACCGGTTCCAGGTCGCGCCGGGTCGGGGCTTCACGCCGCTTGAGAACACCGGTTGGTACTACGAGGAGCAGTTCGCCGGCGGCGGCATGCCGGATCTGAACCTGGAAAACCCCGCTGTGCTGGAGGAGATTCGCCGCATCTTCGATTTCTGGCTGAACGACGTCGGCGCGGACGGCTTCCGGCTGGACGCGGTGACCAGCTATTTCACCGGCGACGCCGAGAGGAACATCGCGCTGCTGCGCAGCCTCAAACAAATGGCGGAGGCGTGCAGGCCCGGCAGCCTGTTGGTGGGGGAGTGCTGGGCGGGTCTGTCCGTGATCGCCGAGTACTACCGCAGTGGGGTGGACAGCTTCTTCCTCTTTCCGGCGGCCCAGGCGGAGGGCTTCGTGGCGGCCAGCCTGCGGGGGCGCGGCGCGAGGGGCGAGAAGTTCGCGGCGGCCTACCAGGCGGTGCTGGATGCCATTCCGGAGGGGCTGCTTTCGCCCTTTCTCTGCAATCACGACACGGGGCGCACCGTGGGGCTGGTGCAGGGCCGCGGCAACCCGGACGCGGCAAAGTTTGCCGAAGGGGTGCTGGGCATGCTGAACGGCATGGTGTTCACCTACTACGGCGAGGAGATCGGCATGGTGGGCAGCGGAGACGATCCCAACAAGCGGCTGGCGATGTACTGGTCGGACGGGGACATGACTCGGCAGCCTCCGGGGGTGACGGGCTTGGAGTATGCCTATCCTTCGGTGGAGGCGCAGCGGGCGGACGAGAGCTCCCTGCTGCACTACGTCCGGGCGGTCAATCGCGCGCGGCTGGAGCATCCCGCGATCAGCGCGGGGCAAAACGAATTTCTGTTGGCCGAGGGGGACGCGGTGGTGATGCGCCGGGACGACGGGACGGAGCGCTGCCGTATCGCCGTCAACTTCTCCTCCAAAACCGCCTGCGAGCTGCCCATGGCGCCGCTGCCCATCGCCGTGGACCTGGAGACGGGGGAGGAGCGTGCCGAATTCCTCGAGAGCGGCGGGGAGTCACGCCTGCGCGTGCCGCCTTTTGGCATCGTGATCCTGACGGAACCGTGATAGGACACAGCACCTCGGGAATTAACGAATACATAATATAATTTAAGGAGATATACACAGTTTTGGAAGAAATCCATGCGCGATATGGGGAGAATTGCCTTGCTCGCAAAAAAAGGGTTGACAAACGAAGCATAGCCATGTACAATGATAGCAAGAAATGGAACCGGTACCACTCCGGGGAAACCATTATCCGAGGAAGAGCAACATGTGTGCGGTGACGATTGGGGACATTGCGCGGGAGGCGGGTGTAGGAAAGGCCACCGTATCGCGCGTCATCAACGAGAGCGGCTACGTTAGCGAAAAGACCCGGGCGAAGATCGTAAAGGTCATGGATCGCTTCAATTATCAGCCTTCTGCCGCGGCCAGGAACCTTTCCCGCCAGGAGAGCGACATCATCGGCCTGATCCTGCCCGAAGTCAACAACCAGTTCTTCTCGGACATCCTCAAGGGCGTGTCCCAGATGGTGGACAAGTGGGGCTACACGCTGATGCTGAGCAGCAGCGAGAACGACCCCGAGCGGGACTTCAAAGCGCTGCGGGCCATGATCAGCCAGCGCGTCTGCGGGCTGGCGTACATCCCGGCCATCGACTACAACGACGATCCGTGGTACAGTCGGCTCGACCAGCTGCTCAAACAGCTCGGGTGCCCGGTGGTGATCCTGGACCGTCCGCTGGAGCGGTTCGAATTCGACACCGTCATGACCGACAACTACTCCGGTGCCTATGCGGCCACGGAGGCGCTGATCCAGGCGGGCCACCGGCGCATCGGCATCGTGGCCGGCGACATGCAGCTGTTCATCGGGCGCGAGCGCTTCGAGGGCTTCCGGGACGCGCTCAGGCAAAACGGCCTCCGGCTGAACGAGGAGGACGTGATCGACGGCCGCTTCGACGAGCAGATCGCCTATGAAAAGACGCTCCAGATGTTCAGGCGGGGGCGCTGCCCCACGGGCTTCCTGGTCTGCAACAACCTGAGCACCTTCGGTTTTTTGAAGGCCGTGGAGGAAATGAAGCTTCGCATCCCGGAGGACGTGGCCTTCGTCAGCTTCGACAAGCTGGTGGGCCAGGACATCTACAACATCCCGTACACCCACCTCGACCGCCACGTGCTCACCCAGGGACTGCAGGCCATGCAGGTGCTGCTCCGCCGCATCCACACGCCGGACCGCCCGGTGGAGAAGATCGTCAACCTCCCCGAGGTGGTGCTGCGGGGCTCTGAAAAGCTGGTGAAGTGATTCACCGCTTTTCTTGGAAACAACATGGAACCGATACCACACGATGGTTAACAACGACGGGCCGCGATCAGAGCCCCTTATTTTAAGGCACAAAATGGAACCGCTACCACATTTAACCTAAATTTATGCCCGCGCTTGCGCGACATAAAAAATAAAAAGGAGGAAGACCCATGAAGAAGTTTCTGACCCTCATCCTGGCCCTGTGCCTCGTGCTCAGCTGCACCGCGGCCCTGGCCGACGAGCCCCTGACCATCGCCATCAGCATGCGCTCCACCGCCAGCGAGTATCACATGCAGTACGTCGCCGGCGCCGAGCTGTTCGCCGCCACCCTGCCGGAAGGCACCGCGGTCGTGCAGGCGCTGCCCTGCGAAGGCAACGACGACAAGCAGGTCAACGACATCAACGCCCTGATCGCCTCCACCAACGGCAACATGATCCTGTACGTGGACGCCAACAACTCCCCGAACATCGTGCCGATCGCCGAGGCCTGTGAGGAAGCCGGCGTGTACTGGTGCGCGGGCTGGAACACTCCCGAGGGCGTGTATCCGATGAGCTACAAGTATTGGGTCAACTTCCAGTCCTGTGACGCTGTGAAGCAGGGCTATGACATCGCCGTGACCCTGTTCAACGCGCTGCCCACCCCCGGCAAGGGCAAGATCTGCGTCCTGGAGGGCATGCTGGCCAACACCGCCAACGCCGACCGCATGAAGGGCCTGAAGCAGGCTCTGGAAGAGTATCCTGACATCGAGGTCCTGGATGACCAGGCCGGCGACTGGGCGACCGACAAGGCCCTGTCCATCACCGAGAACTGGCTGGCCAAGTACGGCGAGGACATCGACGGCATCTGGTGCGCTTGTGACGACATGGCCGTGGGCGTTGTCCAGGCTCTGAAGGCCAAGGACCTCGACGGCAAGATCCTGACCACCGGCGTTGACGGCACCTCCGCCGCCATCGAGCTGGTCGAGAACGGCCAGGCTGCCTGCACCATCGCCAACAACGGCTGGCTCCAGGGCTTCTATGCCTGCGCCTATGCCTACGCTGCCAAGACCGGCAAGATCGACACCGAGACCATGGACACCCTGCATCGTTGCTTCCTGACCAACGGCTACCTGGTGAGCGCGGACACCCTGGCCGACTACAAGGCCACCTTCGTGGACAGCCAGCCCCAGTATGATCCTGAGGATCTGGATTTCCCGATCGCCGGCCCCATGTTCCCCGACGAGGCCTGATCGACTTAAAACAAATCACCTGTCCGCAACGCGCCCGGCGTGTTGCGGACACTCCTAGAAGGCCAAATTCATCGATTGAACAGGGAGTAAATGCAAATGGAAAAGCAAGTGCACGTCTCGAGGATTGGCGAGGAATTCAAGCAGGAGATGAAAAAGCAGAGCCAGCGCGAGCGGTTCATCTCCTGGGCGCCCGTGGGGATCCTGGCGTTCCTGGTGGTCCTGTTCTCCATCATCGCCCAGGGCTTCTTCTCGCTGACGAATCTTCAGAATCTGCTCAAGCAGCTGGCCATTCCGCTGGTCATGTCGCTGGGATTGACCTTCGTGATCCTGATGGGCAGCACGGACCTCTCCGCCCAGGGCCTGGCGGGCTTCGTCGGCGCCATCATGGCGCTGATGGTCGTGAACTCCAAGAACGCCAACAACATGGGCTTTCTGGGCATCCTGATCGCGGTGGTCGCCGCCATCCTGGTCACGGCGATCTCAGGCATCATCCACATCAAGGGCAAGCTGCCCACGTTCATGGTCTCCTATGCGGTGTCCAGCATCATGCAGGGCTTCGCGGTGCTGTCCTACAAGGGCGAGCCCGCGCTGATCCGCGATGAATTCTTCACCACGATGTCCCAGGGCAGCTTCCTGGGCATCCCGTACCTGACTTACATCGCCCTGGCGATGTTCGTCATCGCCTACGTTCTTCAGTTCAAGACGCGGTTCGGCAGCTATGTCATGGCCATCGGCGACAACGAGGGCATCGCGAAGAACATCGGCGTCAACATCGACCTCACCAAGTTCAAGGTCTTCCTGTGGCTGGGCGTCTGCATCGGCCTGGTGGGCTTCATGGGCGCGGTGCGGCTGGGCCGCGGCGAGGTCGGCATCGGCAGCAACCTGGTGTTCCCGGCCATCACCTCGGTGGTCGTCGGCGGCACGAGCCTGTCGGGCGGCAAGGGCGGCGTCGTGAACACGCTGGTGGGCGCGATGATCGTCACCGTCATCAACAATGCCCTGGTGCTGCTGGGCGTCAGTCCCTATGTGCAGCAGGCCGTTCAGGGCATGATCATCATCGCGGCGGTGGCCATCTCTATCCCGCACGGCAAAAACCTGATCGTGAAGTAAAGGAGGGGGAACGCAATGGAACGCAAACTGCTCATGACCATACGCGGTGTCACCAAGCAATATCCGGGCACGCTCGCCCTCAACAACATAGATATGGACGTCTACGGCGGCGAGGTGCTGGGCCTGATCGGCGAGAACGGCGCGGGCAAGTCCACGCTGATGAAGATCATGATCGGTGCCGAGACCGCCACCAGCGGCACGCTGGAGATGCACGGCAAGCCCTACGCGCCCCACACGCCCATCGAGGCCATGAAGCTGGGCGTGGGCATGGTGTTCCAGGAGCAGTCGCTGATCATGAACCTGACGGTGGCGCAGAACATCTACATCGGCCGCGAGGAGCAATACGTCAAGCACGCGCTGGTGGACACCCGCCGCATGAACGAGGACGCGCAGAAGGTGCTGCAGGGCCTGGAGATCACGAACATCAAGTCCGGCACCCGCGTCAACCGGCTGGACTTCGCGGACCGCCAGATGGTGGAGATCGCCAAGGTGTTCGATTCCGTGGGCGCCAGCGAGGGCGAGGGCTCCATCATCCTGCTGGACGAGCCCACCTCGGTGCTCAGCGAAAAGGAGATCCAGCAGCTGTTCCGCCACGTGCGCCGGCTGTGCACCCGAGGCAACGCCGTGATCTTCGTCTCCCACAAGCTGGACGAGGTCATGGAGATCGCGGACCGCATCTGCGTGTTCAAGGACGGCTGCAAGGTGGACGAGATGCCCAATGAGAACCTGGACGAGGGCATCCTCTACGAGAAGATGGTGGGCAAGACGGCCTCCGGCGAGTACTACCACGTGGCCCGCCAGCGCGTGCCGGAGCAGGACGTGGTGCTGGAGCTCAGAAAGCTGTGCAAGCGCGGCTATTTCGCCGACGTGGACCTCCAGCTGCACAAGGGCGAGATCCTGGGCATCTGCGGCGTAGTCGGCTCCGGCAAGGAGGACCTGTGCGCCGTGATCTGCGGCGACGAGGACCCCACTGGCGGTGAGATCCTGGTGCGCGGCCAGTCCCAGCGCTTCGCGAGCCCTTCACAGGCCCGCAAGGCGGCCAGCATCCTTTCGGTCCCCCGCGAGCGCCGCGTGGAGGGCATCATCGGCGAGCTCTCCGCCTATGAAAACATCTGCATGAGCAACTTCGACGGAGTGCGCCAGAACGGCGTCATCTCCGACAAGCTGGCCAAGGTCCAGGCGGAAAAGTACGTCCAGGAGCTCTCCATCAAGCTGCCCTCGGTGAATCAGAGGGTGGGCCGGCTCTCCGGCGGCAACGCCCAGAAGGTGGTCTTCGCCCGCATCCTGGCCTCGGGCTGCGATATCCTGATCCTGGACCATCCCACCCGCGGCGTGGACGTGGGCGCCAAGACGGAGATCTACTCCATCATCCGCGACATCGCAGACCAAGGCAAGAGCCTGATCGTGCTGGGCGACACGCTGGACGAGACCATCGGCCTTTCCAACCGCGTGGCGGTGATGAAGGACGGCGAGATCACGAAGATGTTTGACGCGCCGCCGGACGGCAAGCCCGAGCAGGTGGACATCGTCAAGTATATGATGTGAGGTGCAATATGGAAAGCGTGAAAAACATCCGGAACAAAGCCAGCATGGATCGCGAGACGCTGACCAAGATCTTCTCGCTGATCTCCACCATTGTCATCTCCGTGGTATTCTGCGCGATGAACCCGTCCTTCCTGGGCACGAAGAATATCACCAACCTGCTGCGCGACATGTCCCCCGTGCTGGTGATGGCCTGCGGTGAGGCGTATGTGCTGATGCTGGGCTCCATCGACCTGTCCACCGGCACCGTGGCCTCCTGCGCCGCCGTCATGATGACGGTGCTCCTGCAGAGCGTGGGCGCCTGGGCCTATCCCATCGTGATCCTCTACGGCGTGTTCGCCGGCACGATGAACGGCGTGCTCCACACCAAGCTGGGCGTGCCCTCGTTCATCGCGACGCTGTCCACTCAGGCCATCTGGCAGAGCGCGGCCTACCTGCTCTCCGGCGGCCAGCCCCTGTCCCTGCTGCCCGCGGCCTGGCCGCTGGTGAACTGGGCCAAGGTGAACGTCCTGGACTGCATCCCGCTGCTCTTCTTGGCGGCGCTGGTGGTGCTGCTCATCTATTCCTTCGTCAGCCGCTACACCGGCATCGGCCGCACGGTGAAGTCCGTGGGCTCCAACGAGCGTGCCACCTGGCTCATGGGCCAGAACGTGCACGGCGCGAAGATCCTTGCCTTCATGTTCTCCGGCCTCGGCGCGGCCATCGGCGGCATCTTCTTCGCCGTCAAGGCCAAGAGCGGTATCCCCACCGTGGGAGTGCAGTACAACATGCTGGGCATCGCCGCGGCGGTGCTGGGCGGCGTGCAGATGACCGGCGGCAAGGGCTCCATCTTCATGACGCTGCTGGGCGCGCTGCTCATCACCATCATCCAGAACGGCATGAACGTGGTGGGCGTGGACGGCCTGTGGCAGCAGATCATCTTTGGCGCGCTGCTGTTGGCGGCGATCTTCATGAACTCCGATAAAGACCACAAGGGCCTGATTGTCAAATAACGATGATTCGCCGGTTGACCTGGCCGGAGTCCGTCGGTATAATGGTATCAGAACGATCAATCGAAGAGGAGAGAGGACACATGATCTACAAGAAAGTAAAGCGCATTGACGAGCAGATTTCCGCCCTGGGCGTGGGCTGCTGGAACTTCGGTGGCGACTGGGACAGCTCCGAGGACAACAACTCCGACCGCATCATCCACGCGGCCATCGACCTGGGCGTCAACTTTTTCGACGTCGCGCCGGTCTACGGCTGGTATCACTCGGAAGAGGTGCTGGGCAAGGCACTGGAGGGCGGCCTGCGGCAGAAGGTGGTCATCGCCTCCAAGTGCGGCCTGCTGTGGGACGAAAACCACAAGACCCGCAACTGCCTGACGAAGAAGAGCATCCTGGAGGAGATCGACGGCAGCCTGCGCCGGCTTCGTACCGACTACATCGACATCTACCAGCTGCACTGGCCGGACCACAACACCCCCATCGAGGAGACCGCTGACGCACTGCGCGAGATCAAGGCGGCCGGCAAGATCCGCCACGTGGGCCTGAGCAACTTCTCCCAGGCGGACGTCATGAAGTTCGAGGCCATCGTGCCCGTGGACTGCCAGCAGGGCCTGTACAACATGCTCGAGCGCAACACCTCCAGCTACCACGGCATCCCGCTGGAGTACAAGACCGAGGACGAGATGCTCAAGACCGTGCGGGAGCTGGGCCAGGCATTCCTGCCCTACAGCCCCTACATGCAGGGCCTGCTGACGGGCCGCTTCACCAAGGACCACAAGTTCTCCTCCACCGACATCCGCAACGAGAACCCGAAGTTCTTCGGCGAGACCTACGCGAAGTACTACGCGGGCTACGAGCAGCTGCAGGCCTTCGCGGACCGCATCGGCCGTCCGATGAACGAGATCTGCGTCAACTGGCTGCGGCAGAACGACGCCGTGACGGCCATCATCGGCGGCGCCTCTTCGCCCAAGCAGCTGGAGGCCAACGTGCACGCGATGGAGTGGGATTTGACGCAGGAGGAGCTGGACGAGATCGCGAAGATCATCGAGCCCTTCCGCTACATGTAATCTGGATCCGTCCAGGCGGATTTTCCATGGCGCGGGTTCCGGGAATCGGCAGGCGTCAATGCCCGGAACCCGCGCCGTTGTCCTCTGCGCCGCCGAAGGACGGCGGAGAAAAGGAGCAAGGCACATGAGCATGAAACAGTTTGTCAAAGAATTCCACCATTACGGTCTGCCCACCCGGGACATGGACGCGACCATCGACTTCTACCGCACGCTCGGTGCGGACATCGTGTTTGAAACTGTGGTGCAGGAGAACGGCAAACCGTGCCGCGTGGTGCACTTTCGGGTGTCCAACCTGTACGTCGAGGCCTACGAGCGGGACGAGATTGCCGGAAAGCCCGGCGCGCTGGACCACATTGCCGTGTCCACGGACGATATAGAAGGGGCGTTTGCCCAGGCAAAGGCGCTGGGCCTGAAGTTCGCCAAAGAGGAGATCGGCGTCTCCGACTACTGGCCTGGCACAGCGCGCTGGTTCCACTTGGTTGGTCCCAGCGGCGAGCTGGTGGAATTTGCACAGTGAGGTGAACGACCATGACGAAGCATGAGGAATTGGCCCACGAGCTGCACAGGCAGGGCTACAGCTGCGCGCAGGCGGTGGCCGCGGCGTTCAGCGACCTGGCCGGGTTGGACCAAGCGACGCTTTTGAAGCTCACCGCCGGATTTGGCGGGGGCATCGCGGACCTGCGGGAGATCTGCGGCGCGGTCTCCGGCGCGATGATGGCGCTGGATCTGATCTACGCCGAGGGCGCGCCGAACAAGCAGGTGCGCAGCCAAAACGACTATCCCCGGCTGCAGGCGCTGGCCGGAAACTTCAAGGCGCTCAACGGAAGCATCATCTGCCGGGAGCTGCTGGGCGTCGACGGCGCAGCGCGTACCCGGCCCGCGGGCAAGACCTGCCACGACATGGTGTGCGACGCAGCGCGGCTGGTGGACGAGTACATCGAGGCCCATCCGATCCCGGCGACCGGCGGCGAAACAAGGTAACCCCAAGGGCAAATATTGGAATGACAAAACGCGGCGTCCGCCCCCGATGCGGGGGGTGGACGCCGCGTTTTTCCGCGCGGGCAGACGCCGCAGTGCGGCGCCCTTTGCACTCACTGCGGGCAGATGGCCCAGGCGCGCACGGGCAGGCCGGTGGCGCCGTCGAAGCGCGGCCAGGCGGCCAGCAGCAGGGCGCCGGCGGCGGGCACCTGGTCCAGGTTCTGCATCACTTCGATCTGCAGCTTGCCCTTGGCCAGCACGTAGCGCTCACAGGCGAGGTCTTCCGCCGCCACCGCTTCCAGGCTGGCGTCCGTGTCCAGGGTCTCGTGGCCGTTGGCCGCCGCGTTGCGCGTCTCGTAGATGTACTTCAGCGCGTCCAGCGACCAGCCGGGGCAGTGTTCGCCGCCCTCGTCATCCAGGTTGGAGAAGGCGTTCATGTCCGGCCAGCGCTTGTACCAGTCCGTGCGCAGTGCCACAAAGGCGCCGTCCGGGATGGGGCCGTGCTCCGCCTCCCAGGCGCGGATGTCGTCCGCCTTGACGGCATAGTGCACGTCCTGTGCCACCTGCCGGGTGATGTCGATCACACACAGCGGGTACAGCATGTTCCGAACGCCGTAGGCCTCAGACAGCGCGCCCTCCCGGACGAAGTGGCCGGGGAAGTCCACGTGGGTGCCGAACTGGCCGGGAAACTTGAAGGTCTGAATCTGGCACTCCAGCATGGGGTTGCCCCAGTCGAATACCACCTTGCCCAGCTCCACGGAGCCCTCCGGGATGCCGGCCCAATAGGGACTGTCGTTGTTCATGGCGTGGGAAAGCTCCACCCAGCGGCACTGGTTCAGCGTGTCCAGCACGTTCCACAGAGATTGCATACCGATCCCTCCCATAGTTTATGGTTGCCTCCATTATAATGAAAAGCGGCCGAAAAGTAAAGGGCAGGAAGGCCCGCCACGGCCGAATTGGAAAGAAAGTGTATTGACAAACGGTAATAAAAAAGTTATAATGACTATATTAAAACGCTTTAAATCTGGAGAGAATGGATGCGCGTAAAGATTGAGGACGTTGCCCGGCGGGCCGGGGTATCGACGGCGACGGTGTCGCTGGCGCTGAACGGGAACGCCAAAATCAACGCCCAGACCCGGGACCGGATTGAGGCCGTCGCGAAGGAGCTGGGGTATCGGCCCAATCCCTACGCGAAGCGCCTCGCCATGCGCAAGAGCCGGCAGATCGGGCTGATCGTTCCGGACATTGAGAACATCTACTACTCCGCGCTGGCGCAGCACGCGCTCAACGAGCTGCTGACCAGCGGGTACGCGCTGACGATTTCCACCAGCATGAATTCCCCGCAGATGGAGCGGCGGATCGTCTCCGACATGATCGGCAACTGCGTCGAGGGCCTGCTCATCGCGCCCGTGGAAAAGCCGAACGGAGATGTCAGCTATCTGGACAGGCTGGATGGAGCCGGCATCCCCTATCTCTTCGTGACGTCCCGCTACCCCCAGCTGGAGCGTCCGAGCGTGATGTGCGACCTCTACGCCGGCATGAAGCAGCTGCTGGCGACGCTCCACGCGCACGGCTATCGCCGGATGGCGATGCTCAGCGGCAGCTCCGACGTGTACTGCTTCGACCTGCGGGACAATGCGTATCGGGATTTCCTGCGCGAGCAGGGGCTGGAGGAGCGCCGAATCGAGCATCTCAACGGCGTGCGCTACGACGACAGCTACCGGTTTGTGCAGCACATGGATGTCGAAGGCGTCGAGGCCATCGTGTGCGTGAACGACATGATGGCGCTGGGCGCGATCAACGCGCTGAGCGAGCGCGGCCTGCGCGTCCCGGAGGACATCGCGGTTGCCGGCTTCGACGACAGCATTTTCAGCAGGGTTTCCCCCGTGGCCCTCACCACCGTGCGCCAGGATGTGCACGGGATGGCGGTCCGGGCGGCCAAATGGATACTCGATCTCGCCCGGGACGGCGCGGAAGCGGAGGAGAGCCTCCGACCGATTCCCTGCGAGGTCATCGTGCGCCGGTCCACGGGCAGGCTCGCGTGACGGCGAAGATCAGTAAGGAAAGGAAGAATCACCGTGAAGACAATCAAGGACAAACAGCTGCTGGTGGGCGCGGACTTTGCGGGTTATCCGCTGAAGGAGGCCGTGTGCGCGCACCTGCGGGCCAAGGGCTGGACGATCACCGACGTGGGCGTCACCGACCCCAACGTGGACGACACCGAAAACATGTTCCACCGCATCGGCCTGCGCGTGGGCGCGATGATCTCCGAGGGCGAATTTGAGCGCGCGCTGATCTTCTGCGGCACCGGCATGGGCATTCACATCGCGGCCAGCAAGTGCCCGCACGTCCACGCGGGCGTGGTGGAATCCGTTCCCGCGGCGCTGCGCGCGATCACCGGCAACGGCGTGAACGTGCTGGCCATGGGCGCGTTCTATGTGGCCCCGCAGATGGGCTGCGACATTGCGGACGCCTATCTGAACGCCGAGCTGGGCAGCGGCTACGAGTGGTGGCACAACTTCTACGAGTTCCACAAGCTGGCCATCGACGAGCTGGAGGCCTTCGACTACGAGGAATACAAGAAGAACGGCTTCAAGATGAAGCACCTGGGCGACTATCCGCTGACCCTGGACACCAAGGACGACCTGCGCTTCCAGCTGCGGGGCGACGATTGATGCGCCTCTCCGCTTCAACCGGCGATTTGTTGTTTGCCCCACAGGGGGTTGACATAAAGAAAAGGAGGAAGACCCACATGAAGAAGATTGTTGCACTGATCGTCGCCGCTCTGATGATGCTCACCTGCGTCTCCGCGCTGGCGGAGGGCTATGAGATCGTCGTCGTCCCGAAGGATGCCTCGAACCCCTGGTTCGTCCGCATGAACACCGGCGTCGAGGAGTACGCTGCGGCCCATCCGGAGGACACCATCTATCAGAAGGGCACCCCGGAAATCGACCCCACCCTGCAGTATCAGCTGGTCATGGACCTGGTCGCCCAGGGTGTTGACGCCATCTGCGTGGTCCCCGTCGACCTGGAGTCCATCGAGCCCGCGCTGAAGGCCGCCCGCGAGGCCGGCATCGTGGTCATCGCCCACGAGGGCGCTGCCCTGGAGAATGTCGACTATGACATCGAGGCCTTCAACAACGAGCTGTACGGCGCGTTCATCATGGACAACCTGGCCGCCGCCATGGGCGAAGAGGGCATCTACACCACCATGGTCGCCGACCTGACCAACGGCTCCCACAACGAGTGGGCGGACGGCGGCGTGAAGCGCGCCACCGAGGCCTATCCGAACATGACCCTGCTGGAGAGCGATCCCCGCGTCGAGTCCCACGACAACGGCGATACCGCCTACAACGTGGCCAAGGAGCTCTTCAAGAAGTATCCCGACCTGAAGGGCATCATGGGCACCTCTTCCTTCGACGCCCCCGGCGTCGCCCGCGCCATCGAGGAGCTGGGCCTGTCCGGCAAGGTGTTCACCGCCGGCACCGGCATGCCCGGTGACAACGCCGAGCTGCTGAAGTCCGGCGCCGTGCAGTACCTGACGCTGTGGGATCCCGCGCTGGCCGGCCAGGCCATGGTTGCGCTGGCCCAGAAGCTGCTGAACGAGGAAGAGATCACCGCGCCCGTGGACCTGGGCGTGGAAGGCTACGAGGCGCTGGAGTTCAAAGAGGGCTCCGAGACCGTCCTGGAGGGCCAGGGCTGGATCACCATTACCGCGGAGAACGTGGATTCCTTCGGTTTCTGATCGGCCTTCGAAAGCGGCAATACAAACCCATTCGGCTGGGGAGGGCTTCGGCCTTCCCCGGCTTTTGGTTCCAGTGGGAACAGAGATGGGGGAACGGCGCGGCGCGACGTTCCCGGATCCCTGTTCCCAACGAAGAAGAAGGGATGAAAGCCATGTCTGAATACCTGCTGAGGGCGGTGGATATCGTCAAGACCTTCGCCGGCGTCAAGGCGCTGCAGGGGGTCTCGCTGGACATCAAGCCCGGCGAGATCCATTGTCTGGCCGGCGAGAACGGCTGCGGCAAGTCCACGCTGATCAAGGTGATCTCCGGCGTCTACCAGCCGAATGCCGGCTATATCGAGTTCAACGGAAAGAAGTATACCTCCATCACGCCCCGGGAGTCCATCGCCATGGGCATCCAGGTCATCTATCAGGATTTTTCCATCTTCCCGAATCTGACGGTGATGGAAAACCTGGCCTTCAACACGGAGCTGGCGGCGGGACACAGGCTGGTCAACCGGAAGCGCATGCGCCAGATCGCCAGGGAGGCGCTGTCCAAGATCAACTTTGACGTGGAGCTGGACCGCCTGGTGGGCACGCTCTCCGTCGCCGAGAAGCAGATGGTCGCCATCTGCCGCGCGCTGATGTTCGATGCCAAGCTGATCATCATGGACGAGCCCACCACGGCGCTGACCAAGAAGGAGGTCGCGGCGCTGTTCGAGATCATCCTGAAGCTGAAGGCGCAGGGAATCGCGATACTGTTCGTCAGCCACAAGTTGAACGAGGTCTTCGAGATCTCCGAGCGGTTCACCATCTTCCGCTCCGGCCAGCTGATCGCCACCGGCAACACCAGCGACTTGGATGACAAAAAGTTCACCTACTACATGACCGGTCGCGAGTTCGAGGACGTGAAGTTCAAGCCCTCCTTCGCGGCGGACAAGCCGGTGCTCGAGGTGAAGCACCTCACCGTGCCCGGCGCGTTCGAGGACGTGTCCTTCGCGCTGAAGCCGGGGCAGATCCTGGGCATCACCGGGCTTTTGGACTCCGGCCGCACGGAGCTCTCCCTGGCGCTGTTCGGCCTGCGGAAGGCCAGCGGCGGCGAGGTCCTGATGAAGGGCGAGCGGGTGGAGATCAACACGCCCCGGGACGCCATCGCGGCGGGCATCGGCCTGGTGCCGGAGGACCGCCTGAGCGAGGGCCTGTTCCTGCCCCAGCCCATTTCCGAGAACATTGTGATTTCGGAGATCGACGAGCTGTCCAGCGGCATCGGCGTAGTGGACCGCAAGCGCAGGCAGGGAGAAGTGGACAAGTGGGTCAAGGAGCTGGCCATCGCCACTCCAAACCCGGAAAACGCCTGTTCCACGCTGTCCGGCGGCAACCAGCAGCGCATCGTGCTGGCCAAGTGGCTGGCCTGCAAACCGGACGTGCTGATCCTGAACGGCCCCACCGTGGGCGTGGACATCGGCTCCAAGCACGACATCCACGCGATCCTGCAGGGGCTGGCCAATCAGGGCATGGCGGTCATCATCATCTCCGACGACCTGCCCGAGGTGCTGGAGAACTGCTCCGACCTGCTGGTGATGCGCGCGGGCCGGATCGTGGCGCAGCTCGATCCCGCCACGACCGACGAGGCGCTGGTGCTCCAGCACATGATGTAGGGAGGTGCGGAGGATGAAAGCGATTCGCAAGTTCACCGGCCGCGTGGAGTTCTATGTGGGCCTGGTATTCGTCGCGCTGTGCCTGCTGATCCAGGTGCGGTCCGGGCAGTTCTTTACGCCCAACAACCTCGTCGATATCCTGAGCGCCATGGTGGTTCCGGGCATCTTTGCCATCGGCGAGTTCATGGTCATCGTCTCCGGCGGCTTCGACGTGTCCTTCCCCGCGCTGGCCTCCTTGGCGGCCTACGCCACCACCAAGCTGTTGCTGGACGCCAACTATCAGGGCGGCGCGCTGCTGCCGCTGTGCATCGCGCTGGTCATCGGCGCGGTGCTGGGCGCGTTCAACGGCCTGTTCATCGGCTACTTTGAGCTCCCCGCCATGATCGTCACGCTGGGCACGTCCAGCGTGTTCAAGGGCTTCATGCAGGGCACGCTGAATTCCAAACAGCTGGCGGTCATTCCCCAGGGCATGCGCAGCTTCGGCACCTCGGCGCTGTTCGTGGCGAAGAACGCGGCCTCGGGCCTGACCTCCCGCATGCCGATGACCTTCCTATGCTTTGTGGCGGTGTTGATCATCGCCTGGTTCCTGCTCACGCGCACCATGTTCGGCCGCGGCATCTACGCCGTGGGCGGCAATGCCGTTTCGGCGCACCGCGCGGGCTTCAACGTGAAGCGCACCCGGTTTTTCATGTTCGTGTTCGTGGGCATGATCTCCGCGCTGGCGGGCATGTGCCGCACCTGCATGATGCAGCAGATGCATCCCACCAACATGCTGGGCATGGAGATGAACATTATCGCGGGCGTCGTGCTGGGCGGCACGGCGGTCGTGGGCGGCAGCGGCACGCTGCTGGGCTGCATGCTGGGCACGGCGCTGATCGTGGTGGTCGAGAATTCCATGATCCTGATCGGCATTCCGACGGTGTGGAAGGACTTCTTCGTCGGCGCGCTGATCATCGTCGGCACCGGCATTTCCGCGATGCGCGTGGCGAGGGCGAACCGGCCCGGCGCCCGCAGCCTGAGGAAGGAGGCGGCCAAGTGAACGCTCTGACCAAATTCTATCGAAAGGACCGTCACATCGCCAGGCTGGTGTTCATGACCGTGATCTGGCTGGTGTTCATGGCGATCACAAAGTTTGACAAGTTCTACACCATCGCGAACTTCCAGACCATCGCCGGCAAGTTCCCGGAGTTTGGCATCATGTCCCTGGGCGCGATGCTGTGCATGATCACCGGCGGCATCGACCTGTCCAGTGTGGGCGTCGCCAACCTGACCAGCATCCTGATGGCACTGTACATGCGCAGCCGAGCGGGCGAGAGCGGTCATGTTTCCGGGGTCATCGTGCTGGAGGTGCTGGTCTTCGCCGCGGTGATCGGCTGCGCCGCCGGCGCGCTGAACGGCGTGCTGATCTCCAAGATCCACATCCCGCCGATCCTGGCCACGCTGGGCGTGAACCAGCTGCTCACCGGCATCGCGCTGGTGGTTACCAACGGCAAGGCGGTTTCCGACATCCCCATCGACTACTCCGCCATCATCAACCAGAAGCTCCTGAAGGTGGTGCCCGGCAAGCGCGGCACCGTGCAGGGCCTGATTCCGGTGCAGCTGCTGTTCTTCGTGGCGGCGGCGCTGCTGGTGTGGTTCCTGCTGGCGCGCACCAGCTACGGCAAAAAGCTGTACCTGATGGGTACCAGCGAGAACGTGGCGCGGTTCTCCGGCTTGAAGGTGGACCAGCTGTTGATCAAGACCTACGCGCTCTCCGGCATACTGGCGGCGCTGGGCGGCATGATCATGCTGGCGAACTACAATTCCGCGCGTTCGGACTATGGAAGCGTCTACACGCTGCAGTGCATACTGATCGTTGTGCTCGGCGGCGTCAGCCCCACCGGCGGCAAGGGCAGGATCTCCGGCGTGATGCTGTCGATCATACTGCTCTCGCTGCTGGAGGCGGGCATCAATCGCTTCCCGCAGATCTCCAGCTACTACATCACCCTCATCTGGGGCGCGGTGCTGCTGCTGGTCATGGTGCTCAACTACTTCGCCGAGCATCCGCTGAACCTGCGTCGCAGGACGGCATAAAAACATCCCCCGCCG
>JAFWBZ010000196.1 GCA_017537105.1 Clostridia bacterium
GTGATCGTTTTATATTCAGAGCATGAATCCGGATGTAATATAGAAAGGTACTTGCCAATACCTCTGTTAATGTGGTATTATATAGGCGTTGTGAGAGTGCATTCCAGAAGTATATTATGCTGGATTAATGGCTACTCTTTTCACTTATTTTTTCTTGTGATGTGAAAACCAGTTAGACGAAAAGATAGAAGTGCAATAGATCAGTCAAAAGGAGGGAGAGCGTTGAGCGTCAAGACACTTGCGTGCGTATGCTGTATCCTCATGCTCATCCTGCTGATCTTGCCTGTTGCGACGGCCGAGGTGACGGTCAAACAAGCCTTTGACGGCGACGGCAGGCTGATACAGGAGGATTATGTCAACGAAGACGGCAAGCTGGTGGCAGGCCCATACGGCTATGCCTGTCGGCTGCTCACCTATTCCGAGGACGGGTTGGAGGTCACGGAGACCTATTGCGACGTCAAGGACAGGCAGGTGGCGGACAGCCAGGGCCGCTACGGCATAACGGAGACCTTCGATGAATCCGGGCGCCTGGTTGCGCGGATGACGCTCAACAAGAACGGCGCGGCGGCGAAGGACCCGGTCACCGGCGCCTATGGCGAGACATTTGAATACGATGCAAACGGCTTTCTCTCCAAACATACCCTCGTGAATGCGAGCGGCGCCGCGATGGTCGGCCTCGAGGGCTGGGCCATCACCACCTTTGTGAACGACGACCAGGGCAATCCGCTCTCCGAGCGCTATTTCAACGCAAAGGAGGCCGCGGTGGTGCTGGCCACGGGCTATGCCGGGATCGACAGGACCTATGACGATCGCGGCAATGTGCTTCAGCTGACCTATGTGGACAAGAAGGACAAGCCCACCGCCAATCAGGACGGCCAGTACATCATTGAGTGGACGTATGACGCCCAAAACCGACCGATTTCGGCCCGCTATTTCAAGGCGGAAGAGAAGCCGATGAAAAATCCGGTGACCGGAGCCTTCCTGGAGCACATGAGCTACGACAGCGAGGACAACGTCTCGCGGCTGGATCTGTTCAATGCCGAGGGCGAGCCGATGGCCGGTGTGGACAAGTGGGCGTCCGCAAGCTATGTCTACGATGCGAACCGGTGGATCATCACGGAGCGCTACTTCAACGTGGAGGGAGAGCCCTGCCTCGCGGCGAACGGCTCCGCGGGCGTCGACCGGGAATACGACGAAAATGGGCGCATTACGAGCGAACTCTATCGAAATGTGGAGGGCGAGCCGGCCCCCAACAAGCAGGGCGTCACGCAGGTGTTGAAGGAGTATCTCAACGGGGATACGCCGGTATACGAAGCGTTCGTCCATGACGATGGGGTCGTCGAGAGCGTTCCCTCCTATGGATATGCGCTGGTGACGCGCCACTTGGACGCGGACGGCCGGATCCTGCGGGAGAACTGGTTTGACGAGCACGGCAATGCAGTGGTTCCGCCCAAGCAGAAGTGCGCCGCAAAGACCTGGACCTATGACGCCAAGGGCAACATGCTCAGCGAGAGCTTTTACAATGTGTCGGGCGACCCCATGCCGGTCGGCGGCTACGCTTCCCGGTTGCTGGAATATGACGCGGACGGGAATGTGCTGAGCGAGCGCTACTTCGACGTGCAGGGTGGCCTTGCCATGCAAAAGGCCGGGTATGCGTCGCTGGCGAGAACCTTTGACGCGGCGGGCAATGTTTTGGAGTTGAACTGCTTCGACGACCAGGGCCAGCCGGTGCTCTGCGCCGCAGGTTATGCCTCCGCCGCATACGAGTATGACGATTCCGGGAACCAGGTCGGCGAGTGCTGGTTTGACACGGCGGGCAACGCCATTCCGGTGGACGGCGTCTATCGCAGGCAGATGGTCTGCGATGAAAACGGAAAGCTGGTCGCGGAGAGCTTCTTTGACCGGGAGGGCAACGCTGCGGAGAACAGCAGTGGGTGCGCCACGATCACCTATGAGTATGATGCGAAGAACCGCATCTGCGCGACAGGCTACTATGGCGCAGACGGGCAGCCGAAGCTGAACCGCGACGGCTATGCCATGGAGGTCCAGACGAGGGACGACGCGGGCAACGTGGTGCTTCTGGCCTACTATGGCACGGCAGGCGAGCCGATCATGCTCCCGGCGGGGTATTCCAAGCTGGAGCGCCACTACAACGGCAACAAGAAGGTCGTCTACACGGCCTACGAGGATGAGGCAGGCAATCCCGTGATGCAGTCCAAGGGGTATGCGGTTCTCATCAATGAATATGACGGGAACAACAAGGTCACCTATACGGCCTATCTGGACGGCGACGGCAAGCCTGTGCGCCAGGCGACGGGAGAGGCGATCGTCCTGAACGAGTACGACGAGGCCGGAAAGAAGCTGTACGAGGCTTACCTGGGCGAAGACGGAAGGCCCGTCAACCACGTCAAAAAGCTGTATGCGTCGATTCGCTACACCTATGACGATGAGGGCCGGGAGACCTCCGAGCACTATTACGGTCGGAACGATACCCCGTTTGTCAATGCCCGCGGCTATGCGGGGCTGACCAAGGAATATGAGGAGGACGGCAGAGTCGTCATCACCACCTATCTCAACAAGGACGATGAGATCATGTCGCCCAACAAGAAGATGCCCTACGTCAAGCTGCGACAGACGATGGGTGAAAACGGCAAGGTGTGGAAGGAAGAATATCTGAACGCCGAAGGCGAACCGACGCGAAACGCGGCCCTGATCTACTACACCATTTCCGAGTACGATGGCCAGAACCGAATCATACGCAAGACGAATTACGATCTGAGCGGAAGAATCAGCAGCGGAAAGGGTAAGGTCGGCTACATCGTGTATACCTACGATGCAAACGGCAACCGAAGCCAGACCAAGTATTCGCCCTGGGGATTCGCCGTGTAAAGACAATACGCAAACAGGATGCGAGGAAATAGGAGGGAATAACATGAAGAAGTTGTATGGAGTCCTGCTGGCGGCGCTGGTGTTGAGCCTGGTCTGTGGAAGCGCGATGGCGCAGACGGTGCGGTTCGAGGGTGTGATCCCCAGCATTCCCGTGGTGGATGCCGATGGCGAGGCGCTCGAGGAGGAGCTGAGTGCGGAGACGATCGTGCTTCTGGGCATGCGAGACGAGGACATCGTGGAGCTGTACGCGAACGAAGGTCTGGCGTATGCCGACAGGGCAGCCCTGACGGAGATCATTCCCGAGCTGAAATCCATGGAGCTTCCCCTGCTGTCCGAGATCGTGAGCATCGAAAAGACGAAGGACAAGGAGCAGATCGCGGCGTTCCAGCAGGTGCTGATCGATATGGGCTACCTGAGCGGAACTGCGGATGGCTCCTTTGGCGGACAGAGCCGTAAGGCGGTCAGCGATTTCCAGCAGGCCATGGGACTGAAGGCGACCGGAGTCGCCGACGCGGTTACCCAGCAGCTCATCGCATCTGTGAATGGCGAAGCGCTGGTGGTCAGGATTCTGCAGGACCCGGAAGAGCTGTATGCAGCGATCTTCGACCACTGCGAGACGGATCTCACCCCGCTGTACGACCACGTGATGGCCTTCGAATTTGACGATATCACCGGCAAGGGCTTCATCTCCAACGGCGTCGAGGTGCTGACGGAGAGCGACGAAGGCCCGGATATCGAGAAGTACAGCATGGTCGTTCGGTTCGGCTTTGCCGTGACGGACAGCAAGGGCGTGGCCAAGCTGACCCCCGTGATTCGCCTGGCGACGACCTCCGTCCGCGTGCCCCTGGTGAAGGACATCCTGCTGAAGGCCGGCGAGGACCGGCAGACCATCAAGGTGAAGACCACGGAGAGCAGCGTGGAGGGCAGCAAGTCCGTCGAAAGCTGCACCTTCAACATCGGCGCCGCACACGCGGGGTTGCTCGCCAATGTCGCAGAGGCCGGGGAGCTGAAGATGCGCGTGGAGGGCAAGTACAGGAGCATCGATATCGAGGTTCCCGAGGATCAGCTCGAGGCGATTGCGGAGATCGGCGCCATTGCCGTTCAGATGCTGGGCGAGTGATCCCGCTGCCTGCATCGATGATTTTCCTCCGCATCATGAGCGCGGCAGATCGGACACACTGCATAAACAGACCGAAGTCTAAATATGACGAGTTCCAAGACACAAAAGAAAGTGAGGCGACCCGCCGTGAAGCGAATCGCGGCCATGCTGGTACTGATTGCCCTTTTGCTGTTGCCCTGTGCCCACGCGAGCAACAACTACAGCGTCCTGACCAACTGTGACATCATGCGCCGGGGAAGCCGGGGTGACAATGTCCGGAGAATTCAGCAGGCGCTGATCAACATGGGCTATCTGTCGGGCAACGCGGACGGCTCCTATGGATCGAAGACGGAAGCGGCGGTCCGGGACTTCCAATGGTAGAACGGCATCACCCAGAGCGGCGTTGCGACCATGTTCACGCAGGCGAAGTTGTTCGGGGATGACGCGATCTATTCGTGGAACAACAACCGGCTGGGGAGCTATTCAACGGGCAACTATGACGTATACAACTCGGATGGGCGCAGCTGGAACCAGTATGAGGTCACGGTCTCCTTTGATTTCGTCAATCGGGATTCCAACAACGTCGAGGCGATCTGCATCTACTACTGGCTGGCGGACTCCAGGAACAACCTGGTGAAGAGGAACGGTTACGAGTATTACATGCAGTGGTACTACGGCATGAATCTTCCGTCCGGCGGTTCGAAGTCGACGTCTCTCACGCTCTCCGTTCCCAGCAGCGCGTGGAAGAAGATGGACACCGTCCGGTGCATCGTCGGCGAGATCGCCTATACCGACGGCTCGGTGGTGGTTTCCATGAACGCATCGAAGAAGCCCTATGAGAACCCCAATTACATCTTGCTGCAGTGTCAGTGACGGAGTTGGCCGCCTGATCGACGAAGGTATTCCATAATCCGGCGACCGCACCGGTCATTTGACCGCGTGCGGTGCCGTTGTCTATGCGGCGGGAGAAAAAAAACGCAATCCGGCGCAGGCATTGCGAGCACAGGAGGCAAAGAGGATGAAGGTCTACAGGATGGCATCCATTCCGGGTGACGGCGTCGGCCCGGAGGTCATCGCAGAGGGCATCAAGGTGTTGGATGCCGTGGCGGCCCTGGATGGCGGCTTCCACTTCGAGTGGACGACGTTTCCCTGGGGCTGTGAATACTATCTGCAGCACGGAAGGATGATGGACGACGATGGCCTGGCGCGGCTGCAGGGCTTTGACGCCATCTATCTGGGCGCCGTCGGCGCGCCGGGCGTTCCGGATCACATCTCCCTGTGGGGGCTGCTGCTGGCCATCCGCAAGGGCTTCGACCAGTATATCAACCTGCGCCCGGTGAAGCTGTTGCGCGGCGCGCCGTGCCCGTTGAAGGACGTGGCACCCGGGGCAATCGACATGACCTTCGTGCGGGAAAACAGCGAGGGGGAATACGCGGGCAGCGGGGCCTGGCTGTACCGGGATCAGCCCAACGAGGTGGTCATTCAGAACGGCGTGTTCTCCCGGGTGGGTTGCGAGCGCGTCATGCGGTACGCCTATGCGCTCGCGCGAAGGGAGGGCAAGACGCTGACCTCCATCAGCAAGGGGAATGCCCTCAACTACTCCATGGTGTTCTGGGACCAGATCTTCGCGGAAATCGGCAGGGAGTATCCAGAGGTCGAGACCCACAGCTATCTGGTGGACGCTGCGAGCATGTTCATGGTCAAGGATCCGAAGCGCTTTGAAATCGTCGTGACCTCCAACCTGTTCGGCGACATCCTGACCGACCTCGGGGCGGCCATCACCGGCGGCATGGGGCTGGCGGCGGGCGCAAACATCAATCCGGAGCGGAAGTATCCTTCCATGTTCGAGCCCATCCACGGTTCCGCGCCGGACATCGCGGGGAAGGGCATCGCCAACCCTCTGGCGTCCATATGGTCCGCATCCCAGATCCTGGAGTTCTTCGGTCATAATGACTGGGCGCGGCGCGTGCTGGAGGCAATCGAGGCGCTGCTGACCGAGGGGACGACGCTGACCCCCGACGTGGGAGGCAGCGCCTCCACCGGCGAGGTGGGCGATGCGATCGTTCGCCTGCTGTCCCGAAGTTGAGCCCGTCGATCTGCCGATGCGGACAGTACCCATAGGGCAACGACAGGACCCGAGGACGCGCGGCACTGTGATTCAGAGAAGGAGGCGCAGAGCATGACCATTCAGGATTGTGCCCGCCACTATGATTGCATCGTGTGCGGCGGAGGGCCTTCCGGGGTCGCCGCGGCCATTGCGGCGGGCAGGGAGGGCCTGCGCGTGCTGCTCCTGGAGCGTGCCGGATATCTCGGCGGGGTGAGCACTGCCTGTGCGCTTCCCTTTTGGCTGGGCGGATTTACCGGTTCCAGGCCATATCGGGAGATGCTTCGCGAGGGGACGCCCTATGAATGCCTGCCGAGACCGAGGCGCGCGGTGGGCGGCATCTTTCGGGAACTGTGCGATGCGCTGCGGGACATCGGAGCGGGCACCGGTGCGGACCCCTTCGTCATGGGCCAGGCGGCGGAACATCCGGGACTTCAGCGGCTGGGGTGCCATGACGAATTCACCTTTGATCTCGAAGCGGGCAAGCGCGTGCTGGAGGAAAGGGTGTTGGACGCCGGGGTCGAGCTGTGCTGCTACACGACCATCTGCGGAGCGGAGACGAACGACCGAAGGGTGCGGTCCGTCATTGGAGCCTCCAAGCGCGGCCTGACGCGCTTCCGTGCGGATGCCTTCATCGACTGCACGGGAGACGCCGATGTGGCGCACTTTGCAGGCGCGCCCACGATCGCCTCTCCCCTCGGGGACGTGAGTGCGGTGAGCCTCATCGCACACGTGGAGAACGTGGATGCAGGGGCGTTGGAGGCCTACCTGAATGCGGGAGGGGACCCGTACTTCCGCGCCGCGTGCGCGCGTGCGCGGGAGGAGCATCCCGAAATGGACTTGCCGGAGACCATGCTGATCTTTCCGATGGTCCAGCCGGGCGTGTTCATGATCAACGGCGGCCTGGACCTGACGGGCTATGAGGCGCTGGATCCCGCTGACATGACGAAGCTGTCCGTCCGGGAGAGGGCGCGGGCGGAGCACATCGCGCGCTGTGTTTTTCGCCACATTCCCGGCGGGGAGCATTGCCGCGTCCGGCTCACGGCGCCCTGGCCGGGCGTTCGCGAGAGCCGCAGGATCGTTTCGCTCGGCGCGCTCACCGAGGAGGACCTGCTCACAGGCCGGCCCATTCCCGACAGCGTGGCGCTGGCGGCCCGCCACTTCGACCTGGACCGCGGCAGGCGGCAGCCCTTTCACGAAAAACAGCTGCGCATGAAGCGGGACGCCGCGCAGATTCCCTACAGCTGCATGGTGCCGCAGGGGATGGACAACCTGCTGGCCGCGGGCCGGTGTATTCAGGCGGACGGCCAGGCGCTGGGCCCGGCGCGAATCATGGCGACCTGTTTCGCCGTGGGTCAGGCCGCGGGCACGGCGGCAGCCCTGCGGCACGCGGAGGGCTGCGCCTTTTCCGAAGTATCCTATCCGGTGCTGCGCCGTCATTTGCTCGAGCATGGCGCAATCCTGGATTGAGAGAAAACCAAACCCTTTGAAATCAAAGAAAAATGGGGGAACGACAAATGAAACACAAAGTAACAACGCTCATTCTCATGCTGCTGATCGTGGCGATGGCGGCAACCGCCATGGCGGAGGTGTATCGCTACAGCACGCAGAAGGATGTCAAGGTCTACGAAACGCGCAGCCTGGACGCCAAGGTCATCCGAAAACTGAGCAAGGATGAAAAGGTCATCCTGGAGGTGGACCAGAAGGAGATCAAGGACTGGCTGGGAATCCTCTGCACGGCGAGCGACGGCAGCCACATGATCGGCTGGGTGCAGCGGCAATACCTGACGGACCATCTGCACAGCTGGGGCAAGTGGAAGACGACCAAGAAGGCCACCTGCACCAAGGAGGGCCAGAAGGAGCGCGCCTGCAAGATCTGCGGCAGAACGCAGAGCAAGAAGATCCCAAAGGCCGATCACGAATACGGAAAGTGGACGGTGCTGCGCCAGCCCACCTGCACCAGCAAGGGCGAGCGCAAGCACACGTGCAAGAATTGCGGCCACGAGGAGCGGGCGTCCATTAAGATGGTGCCGCACGACTACGGCGCGTGGAAGGTCATCGTGGCGACCACCGATCACTCCTCCGGCGTTCGCGAGCATGCGTGCCAGAATTGTGGACACAGCGAGCGGGTGAGCTTTGATCCCGAGGGCACGCTGCGCCGCAAGGCCAAGGGCAGCGCGGTGCGGGAGCTGCAGCAGCTGCTGGTGGATCAGGGCTACCTGAAGTCCGGTGGAGTGGACGGCACCTATGGCGGCGGCACGGAAAAGGCCATCATGCAATTTCAGAAGGACCAGGGGCTGGAGCCGGACGGCATCGCCTGGCCCCAGACGCTGCAGCGGCTGCGCCACGACTACGGCGAATGGGAGGTCGTCGTCGCGCTGACCCGCGCTGCCGACGGCGAGTGGGTGCGCGTCTGCAAAGACTGCGGCCACGAAGACCGCATGATCGTCAAGGCCGAACCTACGCTCTCCCGCAAGCAGAAGGGTGGCGCAGTGAAGGCCGTTCAGAAGATGCTGGGAGACCTCGGCTTCAGTGCCGGCAAGGCGGACGGCGCCTATGGGCCCAAGCTGGACAGCGCCTTCGAGGCGTTCGCCGAGGCCAACGGCCTGACGTTCAACGCCAACCGCATATTCCCGGCCGATGCCGATGCGCTGATGCGCGCATGGATCCAGGCTCAGCCGGAGGAAAGCTGGATGGGGCAGGGCGACAAGGATTCGGCGGTCAACCTGATCCTTCGCGTCACACCCTCCCGGAAAGCGGATGAGGAGACGCCGGACGGCATGCTGCGCTTCGATTGGACCGTCTCCAACCTGGGCAGCCAGAAGTGCAGTTTCCGCGCGCTCCTGATGGGCAAAACGAGTGACGACATCATGGAAAACGGCATGGTCGGGGCGCTCGACTGGATCGAACTGAAGGCGAACGGCAAAAACAGCGCCAGCGGCACGCTCTTCGTCTCCGCGGACTGGGCCAGCGACGACGGCATTTTGGACCTGTGTGCCGTCGCGACCCAGGAGAAGACCGGCGAGCACTGGACCAGCAATGTCAGTTCCTGCAATCTGAACGGATAACTCAGCGATATTCAAGCATAGCGCGCTTTCCGGTGGACTGTACGTTCGCTGTGCAGAGACCTATCAGGGACAGGAATGCGCAAACCACGGGATAAACCCTTGTGAGGCAGACCAACCAACCCAGGCCGGCACTGGATGCCGGCCTGGGTATTCTTTGTAACCGCTAAATAGTAAGCGCACAATAATCCCTCGTACTGCATACATGCAAGAAAAATGAGACAATAGGGTAGGAAACTCAGACAGTCTCATCGATTCTCTGAGAATCCAAGAGAATCTCAGGGAAGGGTGCGAAGCGGAATGGACGTCAGGGCAATCAAGCACGCAGCGAAGCTGTCGGAATGGAGCGAACGCATACGGGCGTGCCGGTCGAGTGGGAAGCAGGTAAGGACCTGGTGTGAAGAAAACGGGATCAACGTCAAGAGCTACGCCTACGCCCCGATTCTGGCCCGGATGACGCAGATCGCGATTACCCCGATCGAGAACGTGGACAACGTGGCGGTTGCGCCCATCGGATGCGGCCCGTTCATGCTCTCGGACTACGAGAGCGATCAGTACATCGAGATGGTGAAGTTTGACGACTACTATGCGGCGGATGAAATCAGCATTGCGGGCATTCGCTTCACCTTCCTGCCCGAGTACAACGCGGCGCGCACCGCATTCCTCTCGGGCGATCTCGACATCCTGCTCTGGACCGACGCGAACGACGTTCCCGCCATGGAGCGCCAGAGCGGCACGACCGTGGTGCCTGCGGAGCTGCTGGCGATCTACTATACCGGCTTTGACTGCACGCGCGCTCCGTTCGACGACGCGAGGGTGCGCCGGGCCATCTACCTGGCGCTGGACCGCAGCCAGTTCGTCGATTCCGTGCTCAGCGGCAACGCCGAGTGCCTCTACTCCCTGATGAGCTCGAAGAGCCCGTACTACAACGAAGCCTGGACCACCGAGCAGAACATCGAAGAGGCCAAGGCGCTCCTGGCGGAGGCCGGTTACGCGGACGGATTCAGCATGACCATCACCACGCCCAATACGCCCGTGGAGGGCCCCATCGGCGAGATCCTTCAGGTGCAGCTGGCGGCGATCGGCATCGACGCCAAGCTGGAAAAGCCCGACGTGGCCACCTATCTGGACCAGGTGTTCACCAAGCACGAATTTGAGATCATGATCTGCGGCACGACGGGATTTGGCGATCCGGATTCCCCGGCCTATGACTTCCTGGCGCCCGCCGGCAACAACTACAAGAACTTCAAGTACCAGAACGAAGAGGTTTGGGATCTGCTGGAGAAGGCGCGCTCCGTGTACGACGAGGCAGAGCGCAAGGCGTTCTACGACCAGGCGTTCCAGCTCATCTACGATGAAGCGCCCGTGATTCCCATCATGAGCGAGACGCGCTACTCGACGATTCACGATTACGTGAAGGGCTTCGTGTCCCGTCAGAACCTGACCTACGACTTCTCCAGGATCGTGCTGGAAGACTAAATCAATGATCCCGGGAAAAGGGCAGGAGCGCCTGCCCTTTTCCCTCCCGGGCAGCCGCAAATATAGGAAAAGGAGACGGCTTGATTGCCGGAGAAAAC
>JAFWBZ010000197.1 GCA_017537105.1 Clostridia bacterium
CCATCCCCGTCAAGCAGACCCAGGTGTTCAGCACCGCGGCCGACGGCCAGACCAGCGTCGACGTGCACGTGCTGCAGGGCGAGCGCGAGATGGCCGCCTACAACAAGACCCTGGGCCGCTTCCAGCTGACTGGCATCGCTCCCGCGCCCCGCGGCGTGCCGCAGATCGAGGTCACCTTCGACATTGACGGCAACGGCATCGTGCACGTGTCCGCCAAGGATCTGGGCACCGGCAAGGAGCAGTCCATCGCCATCACCGCCTCCTCCAACATGTCCGAGGAGGAGATCGAGAAGGCCGTGAAGGAGGCCGAGCAGTTCGCCGCGGAGGACAAGAAGAACAAGGAGCAGGCCGAGACCTTCAACCAGGCCGACCAGCTGATCTATCAGACCGAGAAGACCATGAAGGACGCCGGCGACAAGCTGGATCCCGCCGACAAGGCGAAGCTGGAGAGCGAGCTCAACACCTTCAAGCAGGTGCGCCAGGGCAACAACGTGGACGAGATCAAGTCCGCGATGGAGAACTTCAGCAAGGCGACCTACGAGGTGTTCGGCAAGATGTACCAGCAGGCCAATCCCAACGGCGGCGCGGACGGCCAGGGCTTCGATCCCAACGCGGGCCAGGGCGGTGCGAACGTGCACGACGACGGCACCGTCGAGAGCGAGTTCACGGACTGATCCTGCGCGAATCGACAGGGGCAAGGGCGGCGCTCTTGCCCCTGATTTCAGGCATCCGCCAATGCCTGGCTTTGAATGCCTGAGCGGCGGCCCCTTGGACGGCCGTTTGGAAGGGTGATGTAAATGGCAAACAAGAGAGACTACTATGAGGTCCTGGGCGTCGCCAAGGATGCGGACGAGGCCACCATCAAGAAGGCCTATCGCCAGCTGGCGAAGAAGTACCATCCCGACGTGAACCCGGGCGACAAGGATGCCGAGGAGAAGTTCAAGGAGGTCAACGAGGCCTATCAGACCCTGTCCGACCCCCAGAAGCGCGCCTCCTACGATCAGTTCGGTCCCGACGGCCCGCAGGCCGGCTTTGGCGGCGACGGGTTCGGCGGCTTTTCGGGCTTCGAGGGCGCGGGCGGATTCGGCGGCTTTGAGGACATCTTTTCCACCATATTCGGCGGCGGCATGGGCGGTGCGCAGCGCAACGGTCCCATTCCGGGCGACGACCTGCGCTACGACCTGACCATCTCCTTCGAGGAGGCCGCCATGGGCTGCGAGAAGGAGATCAACCTGGTGCGGGACGAGGAGTGCCCTACCTGCGGCGGCTCCGGCGCGAAGCCGGGCTCCAAGGTGGAGACCTGCCCCACCTGCAACGGAACCGGCCAGGAGCGCGTGGTTTCCAACACGCCCTTTGGGCGTATCCAGAATGTGCGGACCTGCTCCCGATGCCGCGGCGCGGGGAAGATCATCACCGAGCCCTGTCCCAAGTGCCATGGGCGCGGCAAGGTGCGCGTCAGCAAGCGCCGCACCATCAAGGTGCCCGCCGGCATCGACAACGGCCAGGTGCTGACCATCCGCGGCCAGGGCGGCCTGGGCGAGCGCGGAGGCCCGCCGGGCGACCTGCTGGTGGTCATCACCGTGCGGCCCCACAAGCTGTTCAAGCGGCGGGAGGACAATCTGTACATCGACATGCCCATCACCTTCACCCAGGCGGCGCTCGGCGCGGAGCTGGACGTGCCCACGCTGGGCAAGCCGGTGAAGTACAAGTTCCCCGAGGGCACGCAGCCCGGACAGGTGTTCTGCCTGAAGGGCCAGGGCGTGAACCACCTGCGGGGCGGCGGTCGGGGCGATCTGTACGTCACGGCAGTCGTGGAGATTCCGAAGAAGCTCACCAATCAGCAGAAGGAATTGCTCCGGCAGTTCGACGGCACCGCCACCAATGCCCAGTATGAAAAGAAGAAGACCTTCTTTGACCGGGTCAAGGATGCCTTCTCATGATCTTCCGTCCACTTTCCCGCATGAACCGCGGCGCGGATCAAGCCGGAGCCGCCGATCAAAGGAGCCGATGCCATGCCTTCCTTGCCTGAACTGAGAGAGGTGCACGCGGAAACGCTGGAGGTGCTGAAGCTGTTCGACGCGCTGTGCACGGAATACGGCGCGAGGTACTCGCTGCACGGCGGCACGCTGCTGGGCGCGATGCGCGAACACGGCTTCACTCCCTGGGACGACGACGCGGACGTGACCTTTACCCGGGAGGAATATGAAAAATTCCGGGACGGCGCGCGCCGCGGCCCGCTGCCAGAGCACCTGAAGTTCAGCGAGTTCAGCGCGCAGCATCCGCGCGTCTGGCTGCGCCGCCCCGGCAGGCCGGGCGCATGGATCGACCTGTTTATCTACGACAACATCTCGGAAAATCGCGTTGCCCGGAAGCTGAAGCTGCTGGGCTGCGCGTTCTTCCTTGCCTTCACCAAGACGCCGGAGAGCATGGCCGTGTCC
>JAFWBZ010000198.1 GCA_017537105.1 Clostridia bacterium
CAGCGGCGCGGGCATTCGGCCGGACCCTGCGCTGTTGAAGGGCGAAGGGCGCCGCAAATCCCCCGACGGTCCGGAGTCGCTGCACAGCCTGATGATGGTGGAGGGCGACTTCGTGGCCGGCGAGCTGGACGCGCCGGTGGAATGGCTCGAAGCGCTGCATCGCGCGGGGCGCTACCAATACATCGAGCCGGGGCTATGGATTCCCGTCGAGCAGGCGGAGCAGTACCGGTCGGCCATGGCCGGCGATGCGGAGCCCCGGCGTGCCATCGCGCGGCGCTGCCTTCGCTTTCGCGGACCCCACGACGCCGATGGCCTTCATGATCGCTACGGCTGGGCGGTGCCGGATTGCGAGGCGCTGCTGGAGCGGCTTCGCGCGGAGGGCGCCGCGGTTCTCGCGGACGGGATCTACTACCACGCGGACCGCTACGCGAGTGCCCAGCGGCAGACCCTCCTCGCCCGGCGAAAGGCCATGGAAACCCTGCCTGCGGAGCGCTACGCCGCGCTGCTGGCGCGCGGCCTGCGAATCCCCGGCCGGCCCGCCGACCAGCTTCGGGAGGCCGTGACGCGCCTGCTCGACCGGCCCTTCCCGCTGCGCATGTGGGAGGAACAGCTGCTGCCCGCCCGGGTCCGTGACTATCGCCCGGCGATGCTGGACGAGCTCATTGCCCAGGGCGATTTCGTCTGGCAGGTGGAAGCGGGCAGCCTCGCCTTTCATCGCTCCTGCGACATCGATTGGGAGGCGCCGCTTCCCGACGTGGACGCCCTGGAGCTGCAGCTGGACGACGAATCCATCTCTGTTCTTCGGGCGCTGACCCAGCGCGGTGCGAGCTTCGCGACGCCCCTCTCCGGGCTCGCGCGCCGCCAGCCCATCGCCGATATCCTCCTTCGCCTGACCGACCGAGGCCTCGTCCGCGCGGACAGCTTTGCACCGATTCGGGCGCTGCTCGCCGCGGAGGGCGGGCGCAACCTTCCCCCGAGGCAGGCGGCGCGCCTGCGGGCCGCCGTGATGCAGGCCGGTCGCTGGGAGCGGGTTCGCCCCGGAAGGTCGATGTCGGAGGAGGCGCTGCTCGCGCTCGACTTCGCCGAGCACAGGCTCGTGTGCCGGGAGACGGCCTGCCGCATTGCCTGGGCGCGCGCCCTGGAGACGCTGCGCATCTGGGAATACACGGGAAAGGCGCGGCGCGGCTACTTCGTCGCGGGGCTCTCCGGCATCCAGTTTTGCCGGGAGGAGGACTACGCTGCCGTCGTCTCCGGCCTGGGCGCGCACGACGCCGAACCGGTCTGGCTCCACGCCAACGACCCCGCGCAGGCCTGGGGCAGCCTGCTTTCGCATCAGGAGGACCGCAGTTTCCTGTGTGTCCCGGGCACGACGGTATGCCTTTGGGACGGACGCCCCGTTGCAGTGCTGGAGCAGGGCGGCAGGAAGCTGCGGCTGCTGGAGGCCGAGTGCGCGGAGACCGCACTGTCCTCGTTGTCCATGGCCTTCCGACGCGGCTGCATCTACTCCGGCAAGGACCGCCTGATCCTGCGGGAAGGCTGCGCGGGCCTCGATGCCGCGCTGGAATCCGCCGGGTTCGTGCGCGAAGCGCTGGACTGGGTTCTCTGGCGGAACTGAGCATTTTTAACTTTATTTTGCCCGCGGATGGCCGTGCCGTCCGCGGGCGCTTTCACAGGGCAATGCTGACGTTCCGCTCCCGCATCCAGCGATTGACCTGCCACAGATATCCCAGCATCTGCGGCCCCGCCATCAGCTGTCCGAACCACGGCGTCTCCGCGGGATCCAGGTCCGACTCCGCCAGTTCGCGCAATCGGGCGCGGTCGACGATCTGAAGGAGCGGAGCCTCCCGGTCCTCGGCCAGCCGAAGCGCCATGGCACGGACGATCCTTCCGTACTCCGGGCTGCACGTCTTGGGATAGGGGCTCTTGGTCCGGCGGAGCAGCCGCTCCGGCAGCAGGTCCGCCACGGCCGCGCGGAACAGTCCCTTTTCCTGCCCGCCCATGAACTTCATCTCCCAGGGCACGTTGAACGCATACTGCACCAGGCGGTCGTCGCACAGCGGCGTCAACACGCGCACGCCGGCGCCCTCGCACATGCGCACGGCGCGCTCCTGCAGGTTGGTCATGAAATACTGAAAGCACAGTCGCTGCATGGTCTTCAGCCGTCGCTCCTCCGGCGCGTACTCCAGACCGGGATCGGCCATGGACCTCCGGGCCTCGAAGACGTCCCGCACATACTCCCGCAGCTTTAGTTCTCCCCGCAGTTCCTTCCGCAGCAGGCTCTCCCGCAGCTCCAGGCTGCCCGACCACGGAAAGCCGTCCAGCG
The DNA here is from genome assembly GCA_017537105.1 of Clostridia bacterium. Classification (GTDB taxonomy): domain Bacteria; phylum Bacillota; class Clostridia; order Christensenellales; family Aristaeellaceae; genus UBA2862. Next base: position 2,324 of record JAFWBZ010000198.1, read on the forward strand.
GGGCGTTTCCCCGGAACCAGGGATAGCCCCCGAACACCTCGTCGCCGCACTCGCCGGAGATCACGCACCGGGCATAGCGGGCGATTTCCCGGGAAAACAGCAGCAGCGATGTATCGATGTCCGCCATGCCCGGAAAGCCGCGCAGCGAGACCGCCCGCCCCAATGCGGCGGCCAGGCTCTGCGCATCCAACGTCACCGTTCGGTGCTGGGTGGAGAAGGCGCGCAGCGCCTCGCCGACGTATGGCGCATCCATCTCCGGGCGAAAGGCATTGGCCCGGAAATCCCGCTCGTTGTCCGGATAATCCACGGAAAAGCTCAGCACTTCCCGCTGCCTCCTGCCCAGAAGCGCCGTCAGCGCCGTGGAATCGAGCCCGCCGGACAGCATGACCGCGGGATGCTGCGGCAGGACGTCCTCCACCGCCTGCTCCAGCAGGCCGCGCACCGTCTCGACGGTCTTTTTTTCGTCGTCCGCGTGCGGCGCGCTCATCAGTTCGAAATAGCGGTGTATCCGCACCGCGCCGCGCTCCGCCACCAGCGCACAGCCGGGCTCCAGCATGGCGATGTCCCGAAGCGGAGTCCGCCCTGGAGTTCGCGCCGGTCCCAGCCCGAACAGCTCCCGAAGTCCGTCCGCATCCATCGCTGGTTCGGCACAGGCGTTCTTCAGAAGCGTGTCCGGATGGTCCGCGAACGCCACCCGCCCCTGCAGACAGGTGTAGAACACCAGCTGCTCCCCCATCCGATCCCGGGAGAGCACCAGCAGGTCCGCCTCGGCGTCCATCAGGCAGGTCGCCACAGCGCCTTCGATATGCTCCGGGTACTCCCTTCCCCACTTCTGGTAGGCGCGCAGCACCAGCTTCGACGCCTCCTCGCCCGGTCTGCAGCCCAGCCGGGAGGCCAGCGCCCCGCGGTTGCGGATCTGCCCCGCCGCCATGGCGATGATCGTGCCCTCCGAGCTGGCGCCGTACACGCACAGCATCATTCGTCCCTTGGAGATGCAGGGCGCGTCGCAGACCGAGATGTTGCGCTGCGCATAGTCCTGATGGTATACGCCGTAATAATTCATGACATCACTCCCCGATAAGGTCCTGTGTCATCGTATGAAAAATCGACGTTCTTCATGCCGGATTTCGATTTTGGGTTGTACGAAGGCTCGGGATTGTGTTATAATCTGACCATCACAGTGCGAGGTGCATCGACATGAAACTGACCATACTCGGCAACAACGGTCCCTATCCCGCGCCGGGCGGCGCCTGCTCGGGCTACCTGCTGGAGAGCGACAGCGGCAGCACGGCGATCCTGATCGATTGCGGCACCGGCGTGCTGGCCAACCTGCTGCAGGCGGATGCGCTGGACCGGCTGGACGCGGTGGTGCTCAGCCATCTGCACTACGATCACTGCTCCGACCTGCTGCCGATGCAGTATGCCATCCAGTTCCATCCGCGCAGACATCCGCTGCCGGTCTATGCGCCGGCCACGCCCGAATCGGTGCGCGCGGCGCTGGACGCGCCCTGCTACGACCTGTGGTCCTGCGCGGACGTGACCATCGGCGAGATGCGCATTGCCTTCAATCCCGCGCGGCATCCCGTGGAGACCTTTGCCGTGGCCGTGACCTGCGACAACGCGCGCTTCGTCTTCACCGGGGATTCCAACACCGATCCGCTGCTGGAGCTCTTCTGCGAAGGCGCTGACCTGCTGCTGGCGGACACGGGGCTGTCCCAGACGGACTGGAAGCCCACCGCGCCGCACTTCTCCGCCGCGCTCTGCGGACAGCTGGCCGCGAGCGTCCACGCCCGCCGGCTGCTGCTCACCCACTTCAATCCCCGGTACGACCCCGAGGCGCTGCTTGAAGAGGCCCGGGAATACTATCCGACCGCAAGCCTTGCCGAGC
>JAFWBZ010000199.1 GCA_017537105.1 Clostridia bacterium
CCACTGGAGCCACCTGGAGCTGCGGCGCTTCTTCGGCTACGAGGGCATCCTCAACAAGGACACCGCCGAGGAGGTCTGGGGCCTCGCCAACGAGAAGCTGCGCAGCGAGGGCTACAGCGTGCGCGGGCTGATCGAGATGTCCAACGTCGAGACCATCTGCACCACCGACGATCCCGTGGACACCCTGGAGTGGCACGAGAAGCTGGCCGCCGATCCCACGTTCAAGACCGCCGTGCTGCCCGCCTGGCGGCCGGACAAGGCGATGAACCTGGAAAAGCCCACGTATCTGGAGTATCTGAAGCAGTTGGAAGCCGTCTCTGGCGTGAAGATCGACAGCTTTGCCGCGCTGAAGGAAGCGCTGCGCATCCGCATGGACTACTTCCATGCCCACAACTGCCGCCTGAGCGACCACGCACTGAACTACGTGATGTACGCGCCCGCCCCCGAATCCGAGGTGGAGGCCGTCTTCCAAGCCCGCCTGAACGGCGAGCTCCCCGACCCTGCCCGGGAGAACATCTTCAAGTTCGGCTTCATGACCTTCGTAGCCGTCGAGTATGTCAGGCGTGGCTGGGTGATGCAGCTGCACTACGGCTGCCGCCGGGACAACAACGGTCCGATGTTCCGCAAGCTGGGCCCGGACACCGGCTTCGACTGCGTGGACAACTTCGCGCCGTCGGCGCAGACCGCGGCGTTCCTGGGGCAGCTGGAGGAGCAAGGCGCGCTGCCCAGGACCATCCTCTACAGCCTGAACACCAACGACAACGCCGCCATCGACTCCATCCTGGGCTGCTTCCAGAAAGATGCCGCCGTGGGCTACATCCAACACGGCTCCGCCTGGTGGTTTGACGACCACTTCGACGGCATGGTGGATCAGATCAAGTCCCTGGCCGCGCGTGGCTATCTGGCAGGCTTCGTGGGCATGCTCACCGACAGCCGCAGCTTCCTGAGCTATCCTCGCCACGAGTACTTCCGCCGCATCCTCTGCCGCGTGATCGGCGAGTGGGTGGAAGAGGGCATGTTCCCGGATGACGCGGACACGCTGAAGGAAATCGTCCGCGGCATCAGCTACGACAATGCGAAGCGGTATTTCGGCTTCGCGGAAAAGTGACGCTCGATCGCCCCGGCGATTGACCAACCCAACATTACAAGGAGGATTACTGCTATGCTTACCGTTGAACAGGTTGCGGCGTGCGGCGTTGTGCCGGTCGTCGTGCTCGATGATGCCGAACAGGCCGTTCCCACCGCCAAGGCCCTGCTGGCCGGCGGCATCAATGCCATGGAGATCACCTTCCGCACCGCGGCCGCCAAGGCCTCCATCGCGAAGGTGGCCAAGGAAGTTCCTGAGATGATTGTGGGCGCGGGCACCGTGGTCAGCCTGGAGCAGCTTCACGACGCCGTCGAGGCGGGCGCGAAGTTCATCGTCTCCCCCGGCACCGACCCCGAGGTGATCGCCGAGGCCAACAAGCTGGGCGTCGCCATGACCCCCGGCGTGGTCACCCCCAGTGAGATCCTGATGGGCCTGAAGCTGGGCGTGAAGGTGTTCAAGTTCTTCCCGGCGGAGACCTACGGCGGCCTCAAGACCATCAAGGCGCTGTGCGGCCCCTTCCCGCAGATCAGGTTCCTGCCCACCGGCGGCATCAACCAGAATAACGCCGCCGAGTACTACAAGAACCCCAAGATCCTCGCCGTCGGCGGCAGCTGGATGGTGACCAAGGACATGGTCAACGCCGGCGACTTCGAGGGCATCACCGCGAAGTCCAAGGCCGCGACGGACCTGTTCAAGGAGATCCGCGGCTGATCCGTTTCAGCGACAAAACGCCCCTGCTCGCACATGAGCAGGGGCGTTAATCGTGATGTACATTTTCGAGCAGCCAATTCAACTCAACCTTCAAAACCTTTGCGAAGTACAGGAGTTCATGCTTGACGCCAATAGAGTTGCATTTTTCAAATATGTCACGGCCCAGTTTACCCTGTTATCCACAGTTCGCTGACATCCACTTGGCAACATTTCGGCAAGGTCATCATCGGACAGCCGCATAATGGAAACAGCTTCTTTTCGTATTTGTGCAACGGAAAGAACACTGGATTTGCTGAGAATTGACAACACAACAGGAAAAAACTCAAAGAACTTTGGAACAGACATTGTCAACACACCTTTTCTTTTGTTGAGTTTATTGTATCATATCAGTGTGTTAATTATAAATATGGAAACAATCAGCGCGTCCATCTTTGCGTCTATCTCCAGGTAGGCCATGCTGTTGTCGCCGCTGGCCTTAGCTTCCGCCTCCATGGCCGCCGCCAGCTTCGTCTTCTTCGCGATCAGATCCGCATGCTTGGTTTTCAGATCTTCGATCCGCTGGCCCTGCTCCTCGTGGGCCTGCGTGGACTTCTTCAGCCGCTCGTTGGCCTCGGCGATCGCCTCGCCGTACTTCTCCACCATCTGGCGCTGGAGCCCCACGGCCTGCTTCAGGCCGGCGCTCTCCGCCTTCGCCTGGTTCAGCGTGCCGGAGAACCCCGCGGCCATCGCCGCGGAGGCCGCCAGGCCGCTGTCCAGCAGCTTCAGCTCGTTGGTGATCGCGCTGATCTGCTGCCTCGTGTCGCCGTGCTCAAATGCCAGCCGGACCACCAGGTCCTTCGCGGTATCTCCGGGCATAGTTTCACTCCTCCCCAAAAAACAAAAATGTTGGCCGGTCATATTTGACCAGCCAACACAATTCTTTGTATTCTATCTATCTCGTCCACCTGTACAGTAGGTACCCCAGAATTCCACCGATCACCGCGAAGATGCTGTATAGAATCACAAGAATCACATCCGCGGTATAGGACGTGCGCCTTCTCGAAGTCTGCGGCATTGGCGTTCTCGCCGACGGTTCCACGTGTGAACCAGCGCTCTTTCCGATCTTGTAGGCCGCGTACAGCCCTGCTGCCTTCTTCCAGTTCATGCTGGCGCCTCCTTCTTTATGAGCGAAATCCCGCCGATGATCATGTCCATCAGAACATCATTCATCCACGGCGACTTGCCTCGAATAGTTTGGAAGATTTATCCGAATGATGGTTTGGTTTTTTCGTCCCTTCCCTCCCGCGCCTTGAGCCAGATCATCAGCACGGTCACGTCGCCGGGGTTGATGCCGGGGATGCGGCTGGCCTGGCCGAGGGAGGCGGGGCGCCGGGCGTCCAGCTTCTGCCGGGCCTCGATGCGCAGGCCGGACAGGCTCAGGTAGTCGGCATCCGGGGGCAGGGGCGTGTCCTCCATTTTGAGAAAGCGCTGTCGGTCGGCGGTCTGGCGCTGGATATAGCCCTCGTATTTCGCGCCGATCTCCAGCTGCTCCCGGACCTCCGGGGGATAGTCGGGCAGCTCGGGGCGCTGGGCGCGCAGGTCCGCGTAGGTGGCGTCGGGGTGGCGCAGCCGGTCGGTCAGGTGCAGCCGGTCCAGCAGCGCGCGGCCCTCCTCCGTCAGGCGGCGCTTTTCGAGCATCCTCTGGTAGCGCGCCTCGTCCACCAGCCCGACCTGCCGCCCCAGCTCTGTCAGGCGCAGATCCGCGTTGTCCTGCCGGAGCAGCAGCCGGTATTCGGCCCGGGAGGTCATCATGCGGTAGGGCTCGTCCACGCCCTTGGTCACCAGGTCGTCCACCAGCACGCCGATGTAGGCGTCGGCGCGGTTCAGGAGCATCGGCGGTCGGCCCTGGCAGTACAGCGCGGCGTTGATGCCGGCGTAGAGTCCCTGGGCCGCGGCCTCCTCGTAGCCGGAGGTGCCGTTGATCTGCCCGGCACAGTAGAGGCCCTCGATGTGCTTTGCCCGGAAGGCGCGGTCGAGCTGCTGGGGATCGATGCAGTCGTACTCGATGGCGTAGGCCAGCCGCAGCAGCTTCGCGCGCTCCAGCCCGGGGATGGAGGCGTAGATCTGCCGCTGCACGTCCTCCGGCATCGAGGTGGACATCCCCTGGGCGTACCACTCGTGGGTGTACAGCCCCTCGGGCTCCATGAAGATCGGGTGGCGGTCCTTGTCCCGGAAGCGCACCACCTTGTCCTCGATGGACGGGCAGTAGCGCGCTCCGGTGCCGTGGATGGCCCCGGAGTACATCGGCGCGCGGTGCAGGTTGTCCAGGATGATGCGGTGGGTCTCCGGCGTGGTGTAGGTCAGGTAGCACAGGGCCCGGTTCTTCAGCGCCGAGGGATCCGTCATGAAGCTGAAGGGCACGATGGGCTCGTCGCCGTACTGGGGCTCCATCCTGGAAAAGTCGATGGTGCGGCCGTCCAGCCGGGCGGGGGTGCCCGTCTTGAAGCGGCGGATGGAGAAGCCCAGGTCGATGAGATTCTGCGTCAGCGCGTTGGCCGCCAGCAGCCCCTGGGGACCGCCGTTCCAGCTGCACTCGCCGATGATGATGCGGCTGTTCAGGTAGACGCCGCAGCAGGCCACCGCCGCCCGGCAGGCGACGGTGGAGCCCGTGGTGGTCTCGATGCCCGCGACCCGGCCGTTTTCCACGAGGATCCGCTTCACCTCCGCCTGCCGCAGGTCGAGGCGCTCGCAGTCGTCGATGGCCCGGCGCATCCGGAGCTGGTAGGCCCGCTTGTCCGCCTGCGCCCGCAGCGAGTGCACCGCGGGGCCCTTGCGGGTGTTCAGCATTCGGGACTGGATGAACTCGTCGTCGATGGCGCGGCCCATCTCGCCGCCCAGGGCGTCCAGCTCGCGCACCAGGTGGCCCTTGGCCGTGCCGCCGATGGACGGGTTGCAGGGCATCATCGCCAGCGCGTCCAGGTTCAGCGTGGTCAGCAGCGTCTTCAGGCCCATTCGCGCGCAGGCCAGCGCGGCCTCGCAGCCCGCGTGTCCCGCGCCGATGACGGCGATGTCGTAGGTTTCGGTGGTCATGGTTGCACCTCGTTGACAGCTTATGGTTCCGTGGAGCGCGTCTATTGCTCCAGCTTCATCCGCTCCAGCGCCTCGTCGGCCTTGATCGTCTGGAAGCGGCGCACGCAGCGGGCGTCCAGGCGGTCGTCCAGCATGCAGATGGACCGCCAGTCGCACCAGTCGCAGGGCCGGTGCAGCCGGAAATCCGCGGGGGACACCGCGGCGTCGCCGCCGCGAATGCCGTCCAGATGCTCGGCGGCCCGGCGCAGCGCATGGCGGATCATCGCGGCAAAGCCGTTCCGGTCGGTGGCCAGCGTGCCCTTGTACAGCGCGCCGCCCTGACTGACCCGCACGTTGAGCACCTCCGGGAAGTTGGGGGACTGGGCGGAGAGCACGTCGAGGTCGTCGATGGCCAGGCCGGTGAGCCGGAAGCGGTTTCGGCGCTCCTTCTCCACGGCGCCGGGATCGGTGGACTGCAGCGTGACGATGCCCTCGTCCAGGTTGAAGTAGTATACGCCCGCGCTCAGCTCGCCGCGCTTCTTCATGGCGGCGGCCAGGTAGACCGGCAGCTGCAGGCTCAGGCCGTGGTACATGGCGTCCAGATTCAGCGGCGTGCCGCCGCGCTTGTAGTCGATGACCCGCAGGTAGCCGCCCTCGGCCCACTCGTCGATGCGGTCGATGCGCCCCTCCAGCGTGCACTGGCCGGAGGAGGCGTCCACCACCAGCCGCGCGGGGCCGTCCTCTCGCCCGAAGCCGGTCTCCAGCGCCGCGGGGGCGAAGCGGCTGCCCCGCATGTGCTCCGCCA
>JAFWBZ010000200.1 GCA_017537105.1 Clostridia bacterium
AACATCTTCTTCAACTCTCCCTGAGAAAAAGGCCAATGAAGCATCGATCGAATTCGAAATCCTGCTTTCCGTTGTCCGTGATTGAACTGCGCCAACTCACTTTTTCGTTCAACAGTCCCTGAAACAATTCGCTTTGATTATAGCACAACCCACCAAAAAGTGGAAGGCCCATTGACAACTTTGTCCGAACCATAAAACGCGCAAAATGCGGAAAGAATTAACAGTGAAACTACCGAAAATCTCACGCTCAAAAGCAGCGAAAACCCTTGAAAACATTGCGTTTTCAAGGGTTTTCAATTTGGCGTGCCCGGCGGGATTCGAACCCACGGTCTTCAGAGTCGGAGTCTGACGCGATATCCAGCTTCGCTACGGGCACCTATGCAACAGAATTATTATACCCCGTTTTCCCCAAAATGGCAAGCAAAAAAGGTCCAGGAACGCAAAAAATCAAAAATATTACATGATTCCCCGGCGGAAAATGCTCTGAAAGCCAAATGCGCTTGCGAATTAACATCCTTTCTGTTACAATATAGAGTATATCAGAATGGGGGTTCTATAATGAAAGAACACATCATCGCACTGGACGCCATGGGCGGGGACAACGCTCCGGAGGCCATCGTGGCCGGAGGCGTGGCCGCGCTCAGGAATTACCCCGACATTCGACTGCTGCTGGCCGGACCCGAGGCGCGGCTGAACGAATTGCTGGCGGGCGCCGCAGATGTCCGCGACCGCATTGGAATTTTGCCCGCGGACGAGGTCATCTCCATGGAGGAGGCACCCATGCTGGCCGTGCGCAGAAAGGTCAATTCCTCGCTGGTGCAGGCGATGCTGGCCGTGCGCGACGGGCGCGCTGGCGCCGTGGTCTCTGCCGGCTCCACTGGTGCGGTACTCGCCGGCGGCATGCTGCGCATCGGGCGCATTCCCGGCATCGAGCGGCCCGCGCTGGCCCCCATTCTGCCCGGCGCGAAAAAGCCCTTCCTTCTGATCGACTGCGGGGCAAACGTGGATTGCCAGCCCAAGTATCTGACGCAGTTCGGCCTGATGGGCTCCGTCTACATGAAGTCCGTCATGGGCGTGGAGGATCCCGCCGTGGGACTGGTCAATATCGGCACCGAGGAGGAAAAGGGCAACAAGCTGGCCAAGGAGACCTTCCAGATGATGAAGGCCCAGAGCAGCTATCGCTTCGCCGGCAACTGCGAGGCGCGGGAGATTCCCTCCGGCGCGTTCGACGTCGTGGTCACCGACGGCTTCGTCGGCAACGTGATTCTGAAGTACACCGAGGGCATCGTCGGCACGGTGACCGGCATGCTCAAGCGGCACATGCTGGAAAGCAAGCGCACGAAGCTCGGCGCTGCGCTGGCCAAGCCTGCCTTCCGCGCCTTCAAAAAAGATATGGACTACAACTCCGTCGGCGGCGCGCCGATGCTGGGCGTGCAGGGCGCGGTGGTCAAGGCCCACGGCAGTTCCGGAGAGACCGCCATCATGAACGCCGTCCGCCAGGCGCGGGAGATGCTCGCAGGCGACGTGGTCGGCAGGATCTCCGAGGGTCTGGTGGGGCTCGACGGTTCCGCCCCGGAAAACTGATACCCCGCTGAGCCGCATCCCGCGGCTTCAGTTGCGTATATCAATGACATCAAACGACAAGCAGGAGGAGACAAGAGCATGGATCGCAACGCTATTTTTGACAAGGTGAAGGAATATATCCTGATGCAGCTGCCCGTGGACGAGTCCAAGGTGACCGAGGAGGCCAGCATGATCGACGATCTCGGCGCGGACAGTGCCAACCTGATGATGCTGATCATGGACCTCGAGACCGAGTTCGACATGCAAGTGGAGGACGAGGCGCTGGGCACCATCAAGACCGTCGGCGACATCGTAGACTATATCTCCAAAAAGCTGTGACATCCGGAGGCGCGTTTCCCGGCGAAGCGCGCCTCTGTCCGGACAATGTCAAAGGAAGGTGCATCGTGAAAGCACTCTGCAAGAAGCTGGGCTACGAGTTCAAGGACATCCGTCTGCTGGAGACGGCGCTGACCCACCCCTCCTACGGCGGGGACCATCACGTGCCGCACTACCAGCGCCTCGAATTTCTGGGCGACGCCGTGCTTGAGCTGGCCATCAGCCGCTACCTTTTTTTTGAGTTTCCGGAGATAGACGAGGGCAAGCTGACGCGCATCCGCGCGGGGCTGGTGCGAGAGGAGACCCTCTGCCGCGCCGCCCAGCGCCTGGAGCTTGGCAAATACGTCCGTCTGTCCGTGGGCGAGGATCGCTCCGGCGGTCGGGGAAAGCCATCCATCCTCTGCGATGTGATGGAGGCCGTGCTTGCCGCCGTGTATCTCGACGGAGGCTTCGACGCCGCTGTGGATGTCATCCGCCTGGCGCTGGCGGAGGATCTGCATCCCAAAATGCTGGAGGATCACCTGGACGCCAAGTCCAGACTTCAGGAAATCCTGCAGCGCACGGGAGACATGCCCCGCTACGAATTCGTCTCCATGGAGGGCCCGCCCCATGCCCCGCTGTTCTGCTACAGCGTGGTGCTGGAAGACCGGGTGCTGGGCCAGGGCAAGGGCACCAGCAAGCGGAACGCGCAGCAGGCCGCGGCGCGGGACGCGCTGAAGCGAATCGAAAACCCATAGGGTTCCATGCGGCGCGGCCTGCGCCATTCACTACCCATGACAGGAGCGTTTCTGGAAATTGCGACTGAAAAAACTGCTCCTCCACGGCTTCAAGTCCTTCGCGGACCACGTGGAGATCACATTTGAAGACGGCATCACGGGCGTCGTAGGGCCCAACGGCTGCGGAAAGAGCAACATTGCCGACGCAGTCCGCTGGGTGCTGGGCGAACAGAGCGCCAAGTCCCTGCGCGGCGCGAAGATGGAGGACGTCATCTTCAACGGCACGGAGAAGCGGCGCCGCCTCTCCTACTGCGAGGTCACGCTGGTCTTTGACAACGAGGACCATGCGCTGGCCCTCGACTTCGCCGAGGTGCAGGTCACGCGCCGCGTGTACCGGTCCGGCGAAGGCGAATACAAGATCAACGGGGCCGCCTGCCGGTTGCGCGACATCGTGGATCTGTTTCGCGATACCGGCATCGGCAGGGAGGGCTATTCCCTGATCGGTCAGGGGCGCATCGACGAGATCCTCTCCGCCAAGTCCGAGGACCGCCGCCAGGTGTTTGAGGAGGCCGCGGGCATCGTCAAATACAAGGCCCGGAAGCTGGATGCCGAGCGCCGCATCACCCATACCCAGGAGAATCTGAACCGCGTGGAGGACATCCTCGCCGAGCTCGAGGAGCGCGTCGAGCCGCTGCGGCAGCAGTCTGAAGCGGCCCGGGAATATCTGCAGCTCCGGGACGAGCTGAAGGTGCTGGACCTGAATGTGTTCCTCCTTCGCACGGAGCGCTACGAGGTGCGCATTCGCGAACTCAAGCAGTCTGTGGAGGCGCTGGGAGAGTCCATACTGGAGGCGAATCAGGCGCTGGAAAAACAGGGCGCCGAGCGCGACGAGGCCCAGGCGCTGCTGAACCGGTATGAGCTGGAGGCCAGCGAGAAGCGGGAGGTCGTCCAGCGGCTGATCCGCGAGGTGGAGGCCGGCGAGGGCGCCGTACAGGTCATGCGGGAGCGCATCGCCGCCGGCGAGAAGGACCGCGACCGCATCGAATCCCAGCTGTCCGCCGCCGCGGAGGGCGGAGAGGGCATTCGCCGACAGGTCGAGCAGATGACCGGAGAGATCGACGCGGAGGCCTCCGCCATCGATGGCGCCGCCGCTTCGCTGGCGGAGAAGGAGCAGGCGCTCTCCCGCTCGGAGTCGGAGTTGTCTGACCTGGAGGAGCGCTCCGAAGGCGCCAAGCAGCAGATCATACAATCCATGAATCGCTTGAGCGACGTGCGCTCCCAGCGCGCGCGCTTGAGCGCCATGAAGACCGCCCTGGAAAATCAGATCGAAGCCATGCAGGCCGATCGCGAGCACGAGCAGTCCGGCGTCATTTCGCTGGGCGAGCATGTGGAATCCGCGCGGTCCATATTGGAGGAAGAAACCGCCCGCAAGCAGGAGCTCGATCGACAGGTCGCGGAGATGCAGGACAGAGTTCAGGCCCTCGGCGACGAATCCCAGCAGTTGCAGCAGCACGTCACGCGGCTGCAGAGCGAGCGACAGCAGCGGGATTCCCGACTCAAGCTGCTGCGGGAGATGCAGCGCGACTACGAGGGCTATACCAACGCCGTCAAGCAGGTGCTGATGCAGGCCCGTCGACAGCAGGGCGGGGCTCTCGCCTCCGACGGAGCTGGCGACGGCTCCGGTCCCCGCGGCAAGGGCGTGCACGGCGTGGTGGCGGACCTGATCCACGTGCCCGCGCGCCTGGAGCGCGCCATGGACATGGTGCTGGGCGGCGCGCTGCAGAACATCGTCGTGGACCGGGACGAGGACGCCAAGCGCATGATCGAGTATCTGCGCGTGAACCGCTTCGGGCGGGCCACGTTCCTGCCCATCGCCTCGGTGCGCGGGCGCACGCTGAGCCCTCAGGAGCGCAGCGTATTGACGATGCCCGGCTGCATCGGCCTGGCCTCGGAGCTGATCGAATTCGACCCCATCTATCAGGGCGTGGTGGACAACCTGCTCGGAAGGACCGTGGTAGCGGAAAACCTCGCCACCGGCATCGCCATCCAGCGCGCCGCGCGCTATCAGCTGCGGCTCGTCACCATCGAAGGCGACGTCATGCACTCCGGCGGCTCGATGACCGGCGGCAGCGTGCAGAGCCGCATGACCAGCCTGCTCTCCCGTGCCCGGGAAATCGAAGAGAGCGAGCAGGCGCTGAAGAAGATCGACGCGGAGTTCACCGCGTCCCGCGAAAAGTATGCCAAGCTGGAGGACGACCGCGGCCAGCTCAAGCGCGAGCGCGGCGAGCTGTACGACGAGCTGCACCGGCAGGAGGTCGCGGTCGCCCGCGCCGAGGCGCAGTTGAAGGCCGCCCTCGAGGAGCAGGACAGCAACAACCAGCGCGTCGCCCGCATGGAGGCGGAGCGCGACCGTCTGCGCGCACAGCTCAGCGACGTCACCGAATCCCTGACCGCGCTGGATACCCAGCAGCAGTCGGCGGAATCCTCCACCGACGATCGCCAGGCCGAGGTCAAGCGCCTGTCGGAAGAGATCTATCGTCTGCGCGGCGAGACCGACGCGCTGCGGGAAACCGTCAACGAGGAGCGCGTCTCCCTGGCCTCCAGGCGGCGCGGCCTGGAAGCGGACATCGCCGCCCGGGACCGCCTCTCCTCGCAGGCGGAGGATGCCGATCGCCTGCGGACGGAGTCGGAGGCGGCGCTGGCGGAGTGCCGCAACGCCCTCGAAAAGAACGCAGCGCTGCTGGAATCGGATGTGGAGAATCTCCATCAGAGCAAGGCGCAGCTGGACGCCGCCCGGGAGGCCTTCGACGCCTCGGACGGACTGCGCACCGGCGTGCAGAAGCAGCTGCAGCAGCTGGCCGAGCGGATCGACGCCCTGCGCGCCGATCTGGACGACTTTTCCGACAGGCACCATCGCAGTGAGCTCCAGCTGCAGCGCGTGGAGGGCGAATTCAAGCAAATCCAGGATCGGATTTGGGAGGATTACGAGCTGACCTACGCCGGCGCGGAGCCCTTCCGGCAGCAGGATTTCAAGCTCACCGAGTCGGAGAAGCGCATCACCGCCATACGACAGCGCATCCGCGCCATGGGCACCGTGAACGTCGCCGCGCTGGATGAATACCGGCACACCGTCGAGCGCATGGAGGCGCTGTCCACCCAGCGGGACGACCTGCTGAAGGCGCAGGCCGACCTGGAAAATATCGTCGCCGAACTCGAGGCGAAGATGGAAAAACAATTCAAGACGCAGTTTTCGCGGATGAACGAGAACTTCCAGCGCACCTTTGTCCGGCTGTTCGGCGGCGGCAAGGCGGAACTTCGGCTGACCGATCCCTCCGACGCGCTGAACTGCGGCATCGAGATCGTGGCGCAGCCTCCGGGTAAGAAGCTCCAGATGCTCTCGCTGCTCTCGGGCGGCGAGCGCGCGCTGACCGCCATCGCCATACAGTTTGCCATCCTCGATCTGAAG
>JAFWBZ010000201.1 GCA_017537105.1 Clostridia bacterium
GTCCGGAATGTGATCATCAAGCTGGGAAAAAAGGGATGCCTCATGAAAAACGCCCGGGAAACCCTCCGGCTGCCCGGTTACCGGATTCGGGCGGTGGATGCGACCGGTGCCGGCGATAACTTTGCAGCGGGATTCATCGCGGAAATTCTGCGCGGAAGTACAAGCGATGAAGCTCTGCGCTTCGCCAACGCCTGCGGCGCGGTCTGCACGACGGCGGTCGGAGCTTCCGCCGCGCTGCGCAGCCGGCAGCAGGTGATGGACTGGATGGCCGGACAGGCCGCGCCGGAAGAGTGCGGAGAATAAAAAATCGGATACAGGCAGGAAGTGCGGAAAATGGATTATACGTATCACACGGAATCCCCCCTGGGCGGAATCACCCTGGCCTCCGACGGCCAGGCGCTGACCGGGCTGTGGTTCGACGGGCAGGCGCACTTTGGCGAGGGACTCTCTCCGGACGCAGAGGCGCGGCCGCTGTCCGTGCTCGACGAGGCGCGGCGCTGGCTGGATGGCTACTTCGGCGGGATCGCGCCGGACTTCACGCCGCGCCTGGCGCCGCGGGGCACGGCGTTCCGCCAGGCGGTGTGGAAGGCCCTGCGGGAGATCCCGTTCGGGCAGATCGCAACCTACGCCGGGATCGCCGCGCGGCTGGGACTATCCTCCGCATCCGCCCGGGCGGTGGGTGGCGCGGTGGGGCACAACCCCATCTCACTGATCATTCCCTGCCACCGCGTGCTGGGCGCAAACGGCAGCCTGACGGGCTACGCCGGCGGCCTCGAACGGAAGCGGCAGCTGCTCCGGCTGGAGCGTGCGGACCTGCCGGGCCGGGAGATTTCCGGGGTGGAGGGGGAGTGAACCCCGCCCTCCGGGAGACGACAAGGAAATCGTGCAATCCCCATGGACTGCACGGTTTTTTTGTTTTTTGTCTTCCATGTGATTGACAGCTTTGGGGAAAAGGAATATCCTGAGAAATGCGGGCGGTCCGTGGCGTTTGGCCCGGTGTCTATGGCCCGGCCCTTCTGCCGGAAGGCCCTGGCATTTTGGACGCAGCTTGCCGGGTGCAAAGACGGCCGCGGCCCCGTGGAATACGAAGGAAAAATGGAGGGACGATGGAAGTGGACAGGGGGATCCAGGCCTTGTGCCTGCTGGAGTTTGAAACGTCGGCGCCGCTGAGGATTGCGCTGATGGCCCTGTATCTGGTGGGCCTGTGGCGGCTGTTGGTGAAATCCGGCCTCAAGGGCTGGTGGGCGCTGATTCCCGGCGCGCGGGACTATCAGCTGGCGCGATGCGCGGAGCGCGAGCCCGAGGGCCGCGTCTACAGCCTCACGGGCGCGGGGAGCATCGCGCTCAACTTGATTTTGCTGTTTCTCCTGTCGCCGGTGGAAGAAACGAGAATCAGTGGCGGCAGTACGCTGGTGATTGTCCTGGAGCTGTCGCTGCTGATTGTCCGGTTCATCTACGGCATTCGCGTGTGGAGCGGCATGATCGAGGTCTACGGCGTGCGGAAGCGCTGGATGTGGCTGTGTCTCTTCAGCTTTACCCGCTGGCTCCTGGCGCTGATCTGGGGCTTCCACAAGCAGTACCAGCCCGAGTGGCAGGTGGAGGACATCAAGGCGGAGATGGCGCGGCTGGCCAGCTCCGGCAGCGCCACCGTCATGGACGAGGGCCTGACCGTGAACCTGAAGGAGCGCAGCACCATGGAGTTCTTCCAGAAAAAGGTGCTGCTGCGGGACATCCACATGTCCATCCCCCAGGGCCACATGGTGCTGCTGCTGGGCGGCTCCGGCGCGGGCAAGACCACCTATCTCAACGCCATCAACGGCTATGAGAAGGCTGACGCCGAGGTCATGCTGAACGGCACCAACATGTACAAGCAGTACAGGAAGATGTAGTACGAGGTGGGCTTCGTGCCCCAGACCGATATGATGCGCGGCAAGGACACCGTGTTGAACACGCTGCTGGACGCCGCGAAGCTGCGCCTGCCCAAGGACGTGTCCGCCAAGCAGCGCCGGGAGCGCGTGGAGGAGGTGCTGGAGCTCTTCGGCATCCAGCACGCGAAGAACCACCTGGTCGAAAAGCTCTCCGGCGGCCAGAGGAAGCGCCTGTCAGTATCGATGGAGCTCATCAGCAATCCCTCGCTGTTCATACTGGATGAGCCGGATTCCGGCCTGGACGGCGTGATGGCGCGGAAGCTGTTCGAGCAGCTTCGCAGGATCGCGGACACGGGCAAGATCGTCCTCGTGATCACCCACACGCCGGACCGCGTGATCGACCTGTTCGACGACGTGATCGTGCTGGCGAAGGATTCCGCCCGCACGGGCCGGCTGGCCTGGTACGGCAGCGTCGAGGAGGCCCGGAAGTTCTTCGGCCGGGAGCGGATGGAGCAGATCGTCAAGAGCGTCAACCGCGTCGAAGAGGGCGGCGATGGTCTGGCCGATGAATTTGTGATGAAGTATGCCCAAGCGCGGACCAACGGAGGTGCAGCATGACGGAGAGGAATGAAAAAAGGAGCTCCCGCCGGATGACGATTCGCCATCGCGGACGCGGGGCACAGGTGTTTATCTGCCTCGGCAAGCAGCTGCGCATGTTCGTCTACCAGAATGACTGGAAGGTGCTACCCATGGCGGCGCTGATCGCGGGCCTGGTGGGCATGGTGGTGCGCAAGGGGCTGTTCGTCAACATGGAGGGCACGCTGATGGGCGCCTTCGCCATGGTGTGCGTGTCCATCTGGAACGGCTGCTTCAACTCCATCCAGGTTATCTGCCGCGAGCGGGAAGTGATCAAGCGCGAGCACCGCTCCGGCATGCACATCTCCTCCTACATATTCTCACACATGCTGTACCAGGCGCTGCTGTGCCTGGCGCAGACGGCCGTGACGCTGTATGTCACGCAGCTGGTGGGCGTGAAATATCCCTCGGAGGGGCTGGTGACCCGGTTCTTCCTGATCGACTTTGGCATCTCCATGTTCCTCATCGCCTACGCGTCGGACATGCTGTCGCTGTGGGTGTCCTCGCTGGCGCACACGACCACGACGGCCATGACGATCATGCCCTTTGTGCTGATCTTCCAGCTGGTGTTTTCCGGCGGCATGCTGACGCTGCCGGCGTGGACGGAGCCGCTGACCCACTTCACCATTTCCAATCCCGGCCTGAAGGTGGTCGCCACCCAGGCGAACATCAACGACCGTCCCTACGCCACCATCTCCAACTTGGTCTCCAAAATGCGGGACAGCGAGATTGGTGGCACGGTGACGGTGGGACAGGTGCTGGACCTGCTGCAGGACGCGGACAACCCCGCCATCGCCGAGCTGCGCGCAAAGGAGCTGGGCAGGGTGCTGACGCTGGGCGAGATCCGGGCGGCGCTGGAGAGCTCCGAGACGTTTGCGGCCTTTAGGCAGGAGCACATTATGGAAAAGGTGACGCTGGGCGATGTGTTCGAGATCCTCCAGACATCGGAGGACCTGAAGGAGATCCGGGACTATCGCTTCGGTGATCCGGGCATCACGGTGGGCGGGTTTTTGGAGCTTCTCGCCGGTACCGAGCCGGGCAAGGCGCTGCTGGCGCAGCCGTTGACCCGGCAGACCACCGTGGGCGACGTGCTGGATGCCATCGAGGCATCGGGCATCGCGGACCAGTTCGCGGACACGGAGATCGATGCGAGGTTCACGATCGGCCAGATCGTGGACATGGCCGCCGAAAACGGCGACGTGCAGGCGCAGAGGGACCAGAAGATCACCGTCAGGACCACCGTTGGAAAGCTGATGGACCTCGTGGGCGAGGGCAGGGTGAAGACCTTCCTGGCGGACAAGGCTGCCGAAGTCAGCTATGTGGAAGACTACGAGTATTCGCAGGAAAACGTGGTGAGTTACTGGCTGCACCTGCTGCTGTTCGTGGTGGGCTTTGCCGCGCTGGCGACCATCACGCTGGAGTTCATCGACAAGGACAAGCGCCTGTGACCGCCGGGCGGGGAGGCAGGGGAGACGATCCCGCCAGAGCTCCGTCATGATCCAGGCCAACCCGACGAAGACCGAGTTCTATTCGGCGCAGTGATCTGTGCACCGCGCGGCGGATGGAGGAAGAAGGGAACATGATCCTGTACGTCAATGCCTGCGTCCGGGGGCCTTCCAGGACGCAGAGGCTCGCGGAGCACCTGCTGTCCCGGCTGGGGGAAAAGGCCGTGGAGGTGCGCCTGTCCGGGATTACCTTTCCCGCAGTGGACGAGACTTTTTTGCGGGAGAGGGACCGGCGGATCGCCGCTTCGGACTTTGATTCTCCGATGTTTGACTTGGCGCGGCAGTTTGCCGGCGCGGAGCAGGTCGTGATCGCCGCGCCGTTCTGGGACCTGTCTTTTCCCGCGACGCTGAAGCAGTACTTCGAGCAGATCAATGTGCTCGGCGTGACCTTCCGGTACTCGCCCGAGGGGATTCCCCAGGGCCTCTGCCGGGCCAGGCGGCTGTTCTATGTCACCACCGCAGGCGGGCCGATTTTTTCGGATGCCTTTGGCTATGGCTATGTGGAGGCGCTTGCGAGGGGATTCTATCACATTCCCGAGGTGCGATGCGTGAGGGCGGAGGGCCTGGATATCGAAGGCGCCGACGTCGAGGGCATTCTGCGCAGCGCGGAAGCCGAAATCGACCGAATCGTCTGACGCTGGGAGGGCGTTCTGTCTTCCCAGAAACGCCAATTCGGGACCGCCTATGGTTTGAAGGAGCTGTCTCAGGGCTGAGGCAGCTCCTGTTTATCGGATCAAAAGGGGCTGTCCCAAACGATCTTTCCAATCGTTTGAGGCAGCCCTGTGATGTTTCCGGCGATCGGATGAAATCCCGTGCAGGAATGCGCTCTATCCCACGCGCTCCCATTTCATACAGCACGGCGTCCGCGATCCTGTAGTTCTCGTCCAGCACCGGGAGATTGACGGGCAGGCTCCCGCCCGTCGCGCCTGGGCCTGCGTGCAGTCCGCCTGCGGCGGGGGTTCCCTCCATCCCCTTTGCCTTGTCCCGGAGCGCTGCGGTACGCGGACAGGTTTTCTCAGCGCTTGCCAAAGGGATACTTCACAAAGGCGTGGTTCTCCAGGCGCGATTTCTGCCGGTCGATCTCCGCCTTCAGAGTCTTCATTTCCTCGTTCGCCGACTGTTCATCGTAGAGCAGTTCGATCAACGCGTCCTGTTTTCCGAGCAGGTCCGCGCGGATCAGATAAGCCGGCTCGAGGCTGGCGGCAACCTTTTCCGCCTGGGCCTCAAGGCGCTTTTCCGCCTCCTTGTGCATGCGCTCTGCCTCTGCCTTCACTGCGGCGATTCGCGCCTGTACGCGCTCCGTTCTGTAAATCACATCAGGATAGGCATCGGAGAAACGCTTGTAAAAGTAAGACCGGTTCGTCAGCAATTGACGGACTTCCTTGCTGATCTCTTCGGTGTTGTCCGCCTCGCTGCTTTCAACGCCGACCTTGACCAGCTTCAGGACGAAGTAGGAGACCACAAAATCAGCGACGAGGATCGCCACGAGGACCAGCGCGGCCACTTCCCTGGTCTTCAGCGGGATGCAGTCAAACAGCTTGTAGAGCGCCGGATTCACCAGGTGAATGATCGCGACGCCTGCGAGGCCGAACAGGAGCAGGTTGCCGATCCAGATTCTACCGTGCAGGTTCATGGGTTTTTGGCTGTAATCCCACCATCGGGCATGAAAGATCTTTTCGAGGACCAGGCTTGTCAGGTATTCGACGGCGCCGCAGATCACGAACGACAGGGCGAATGTCATGACAAAGCCGGACTCCACGCTGGCGAGATTGCCGATCACCACGGTGATCAAAACCGCGCCGCACCCATAGATCGGGCACAGCGGTCCCGTGAGAAATCCCCGGTTGATAAACCGATGGTACTGGATGTATTTCAGTATGACCTCCATGCACCAGCCGGCAAAGCCAAAGATGAAGAACAGCAGAATGACATTGATCCAATATTCCATAAACCGGGCTCCCTCGCTTTCTGTTGTCTGATATTACCATGAACGGACAGCTTTTTCAATCCATATCCGGAAATACACCCCTGTTTTTGGGAAATCATCCCCCGGATTTCCATTTCAGCCCATTTCGCCGTCGATCACGGGACAAAGATTATTGCCTTGCTATGATTACAGTTGAAGGCGCAGGTTGTTTTTGCTATAATGACCCTGGAGATTACACGGTTAAGCATGGTTTTGCCGAAGAATACAGAACGGATGAAATCATTATGTTGAAGTAAGAATTGTAGGGGCTTGAAAGCGAAAGGAAAACAGAATGTTGAAGCTTACTGATATTACAGAAGATAATTGGATGAATGTCGCCGCATTATCCGTGAAAGACAATCAGAAAGATTTCCTTGCGCCTGCGATTGGAATCATAGCAAGAGGATATGTCTATCGCAACTGTAATGCCAGAGTATTCGTTATAGAAACGGGCGGGGTTATCGTCGGCGTTGCACTTGTAAGAGAGTTTGCCGATGAGCCGGTCGGATATGATTTGCAACAGTTTATGATTGACCAGCGATATCAGGGCAAAGGATACGGATCTGCCGCGCTCGGGTTGATACTGGACGAGTTGCGCAAGGAAGGTCATTTTGATCATGTAGAGGTATGCGTCAAAAAAGAAGATGTCGGGGCGATTCATTTGTACGAGAAACATGGCTTTGTGGATTCCGGTTTTGTTGATGAAGATCTTTCTGATTCGGTGAATATGATCTGTCAGCTTTATTAGGAGCGGGAGGAGAAAATGCTGGATCACAAAGACCTTGATCTCTGGACAGACGAGTATGATTTGACGGTCGGTTTATCCGGTGCGGAAAATACATGCGTGGGATGGCGAAGAGATTTTCTTCGTGGTTGACGAAATGCGGTGGTCGTTCTCTACAGTGATTCTGTGCTGCAACGCGGGGTTTCGCAGCGGCGCATGTCGTTCGACCGCTATTGCACAAAGCCGATCTTTGGAGGGGTATCCATGAGGCTGTTCAAAGGAAGCGCCGGAAGCGAAAGGGACAACATCTCTGTCATGTTCCTTTCCACTTCCATCGCGCTCATCTTCACAGAGCTCACAGGGGTTGTCGCCGTCCTCATAGATTGAGCTGTCACCAGCCGGTTTCTGGGCGTGGGCGTGTATTCCGGCATTTCGCTTGTGAGGCCTTTCTCGAGCATCGTATTGCTGCTGGCGGGTTTTCTGTCTACGGGCTGCTCGATCGCCTGTTCGCGCATGATCGGCGCGGGGCAAAAGGATGCGGCAAACGAAACCTTCAACCTGGCGGTTGCGCTGTCCCTGCTGTTTTCAGCGGTGTTGATGGCGGCGTGCTTTGCGCTTCCCACCGCGCTGCTGACTGCCTGTGGGGTGCCGCTGAACAGATATCCGGAGCTGAATCCGCACATGTACGAATACTTGCGCGGCATGGCGATCGGCATCCCTGCACAGATGCTGATACAGGTCATCGGCCCTGTGCTGACGATGGACAACGGAAAGAAACTGTTCTCCATCTCGTCTGTCGTACTGTGTGTGGCGGATATCGCAGGCGACCTGCTGAACGTCTTCGTCTTTCGCGCCGGGGCCTATGGCATGGGCCTCGCCACCTCGGTCGGATACCTGATCCAGCTGCTTATGCTGTGCGGCCACTTTATGAAAGGAGGACACGGCTTCCGATTCAGCGTGAAGGCCGTTAGTCCAAAGCGCTTTATGGGGCTCCTGTACAACGGCACGCCGACATTTGTCAAGAAATTCGCGATGGCGTTAAGGGATGTCTTCCTCAACTACTTCAACGTCATGGTGGCGGTTTCCGCGGCGGCAATTGCGGCAAGAGGTATCCAGAGCGATCTCTTTTTATTCCTGTTCTGCATTTCCAACGGGCTCGGACAGGCGCTGGTTACGATGGTCGGCATCTATCACGGCGCAAAGGATATGAACGGGCTGTGCCGCCTGTATACCTATTCGCTGAAGATCGGCACGATTGCCTCGGTCATCGTGGGGGCGATCGTGTTTGTCACGGCGCCTCAGCTGATCAGCATCTACACCGACGAGCCCGAGGCGTTCGCCCTGGCGATTTTCAGCGTGCGCTGGA
Source organism: Clostridia bacterium (assembly GCA_017537105.1). Lineage (GTDB taxonomy): Bacteria > Bacillota > Clostridia > Christensenellales > Aristaeellaceae > UBA2862. The sequence continues at coordinate 8,066 of JAFWBZ010000201.1, forward strand.
TGTCGGTCGCGCTGTTGTTCGATACGTTGATCGTGTTGATCCAGCACTACCTGCAGGGCATCGGAAATCTGAAGCACGCCAACCTGTTGAGCTTCTGCGAGCGCATGGTCGTCCCGGTCGGCGCCGCGCTCGTGCTGGGCTTCTTCTTCGGCTCGAAGGGCATACTCGCCTCTGTGGCCGTCAGCAAAATCATACTGCTGCTGGGCGTGTTCGTCGGGGTCTGCATCCGAAACGGTGGTATTCCGCGGAGCTGGCGCGATTTCATGTTCCTCCCGAAGGACTTCGGCGGTGCGGAGACGGACAACCTGTATGCGCGGATCCAGACGATCGACGATGCCATCCGGGAGAGCGAGCGCACCTGCGAATTCTGCCTTCAGCACGGTACGAGCAAAAGAATTGCGATGTTGATGGGTTTGTTCACGGAAGAAATGGCCGTGAATGTCGTGGAGCACAATGCCAAAAAACACAGGAAGCCGGCGTGCGTGGATTACAGGCTCTATGCGAACGGCGGGGACATCTGTTTCAGCATGATGGACCTGCACGACCACTTTGATCCCACTCTGTTTTATGAGCTGCACAACACCGACAGTCCGGAAGGGCATATCGGGATCCGCATGGTCACGAAGATGGCAAAGGAAGTGCGGTATTTCAGCACTTTCAACAGCAACAACCTCATTGTAACCATGACCCGCGGAGAGGAATGATGGGGCAGGAGGGCCTGTCGGATACAGGCCCTCCTGCCATCGCTTTCCTCTATTAGCGCTCTGCCGTCCCGCCACCTGCGCGGGGAATGAGCATGTGGCCGAAGCCGATCACGTTGTGCAGCAGGATTTCGTTTTGAATGCCCTTCGGCTTGACCTGGATTTCCCCGGCACAGTGGATTTGCACCGAAGAGCCGGCAGCCTGGAGCGTTTGCGTGGACACCAGGATCTGTCCCCCTGCGGTAAAGCCCTCAATGCGGGAAGCCAGATTGACGTTTCGACCGATCATGTCGTACTTGGTGCGTGTCTGGGAGCCGATGTTCCCGAGGATGGCTGAGCCGGTATGGATGCCGATCCCCATCGATATTTCGGGATAGCCCTGAGATTGATTCCATGCATTGACGGCGGTCATGCGGCGCTGCATCGCAACGGCGCAGGCCACCGCGTCGCCGGAGGCGGTCTCGTTGGGGCGCGGCGCTCCGAATACGACGACGATCGCATCGCCGACGAATTCCAGGATATTGCCCATCCACGCGTTGATGATCTCGATCATCTCTTCAAAGTAGTGGTTCAGCATTCGGATAAAATCCGCGGAGCGCATTTGCTCGGAGAGCTCCGTTGAGCCCCGCAGATCGGTGAACATCATCGTAACGACCCGGCGCTGTCCCCCGATCATGAGGTGATCCTTCTGCGCGAGGATTTCTTCCAGGACCTCGTCCGTCAGGTATCGGCCAAAGGTGTCATGAATGAACGCATCGCGTTGACGGAGCGTTTCCTTCAATGCCGCGTTTTCCTCTTCCAGTTCCCGGATCTTCGCCAACAGTTCATCGTTCACAGGACGATCACCATTCCTTCCCGTGCAAACGTCACGTCTTCGCGGTTGATCTGCGACTCCCTCGCCCGCAAAATGCGGTCGGTGCTCTGAGGATCGTGGTGCACGATCAAGAGACGCCTGGCCCCGCACTTTTCCATCAGGGCGATGCCTGCCTCCGCCGTCGAGTGCCCGTGCCCAGTCTTCTGCGCATACGCTTCGGGTGTGAACTGCCCGTCATAGAGCAGCAGGTCTGCGCCCTGTGCAAAGTCGGCCATGGCGGGGAACTGCGCGGCATCATGCTCGTAGTCCGACAAATACACCATGCATTTTCCGCGGAAGCGCAGCCGCATCGCCTTGCATCCGCCCGGGTGATTTCCCTCGATCCCGTCAACCTGAACCTCTCCCACGCGCAGCGGAAAAGAGAGGGGGAGGATGCGCAGATCCCCCGTGTAATCCGCCAGGCTCAACGGCCAGTAGGGCACAGAATACAGGTGGTCAAGCAGGGCCCTCGCATTCTCGCCCTGCCGGACCGGGACGTACAGCAGCGTCTCCTTGCCGGGTGCAGAGAAGCGGGGATACATCCCCAGGCCGAGAATGTGGTCCAGGTGCAGATGGCTCAACAGTATGACCGGCGTTCGCGGGAAGTCGGTCGGAGCGTGGAGCAGCCCGTTTCCGGCGTCCAGGAAGATGTTCTCCTCTCCCGCCCGTATCCAGTAACAGGAAGTGGAGCCGCCAAAGACAGCATATTGCGCGCCTCCTACCGCCATGGAGCCGCGCGATCCCAAAACGGTGAGTTGAAACTCCGGATCGTGCATACGTACCCTCCCGAAACAGCGCTTCGATCTGACTTTGGCGCCCTGTGCCGCATCCTTCGGCCTCTCCGACGAGGCCTCCCTTGTGATTATACTCCCTTTTGGAAAGACAATCAACCGCGGCCGTGCAAAAGTGACTCTGCACAGGCATGCGCGGTCTGCCGTGCTGCGGCCGCACTCGCGCGCGGACAAAGGCCTGTCGCTGGATCCGGCGGGAATCCGTCGCATGCTGCCCTTTGCAGCGCCTTCCGTCCCGGGCATCGATGGGAAAAATGCAGCCGTTCGAGAAAAAAGATGCATCAATCCACAGATTACAACTTGCCAGAATCGGACTTATACTATATAATGTCAGTATTGTATGCAGGATGTCAAATCAACGTGATGAAGCGCAGGGCAAAAGGAGGAATTGAATATGGCGGACATCAGGGTATTCCCGCGAGGCACGGTCATTTTTCGGCAGGGTGATCCTGGCGATTGTTTGTATTGCATTCAGAGCGGGCGGGTCGGCGTGTTCGACGACTACGGCGGGCCGACCGAGAAAAAGCTCGCCGATTTGGTCACGGGGGACCTGTTCGGAGAAATGAGTCTGCTCGATCACGCGGCGCGTTCGGCAACGGTGGTCACCCTGGAGGATGAAACCGCGCTTCAGAGAATCTCCGAGGATGACTTCTATGCGTTCTTTGAAAATTCCCCGGAGACGGTATTTGATCTGACGAAGCAGATGTGCCATCGCCTCCGCATGACGACCAGGAGCTATGCAGACGCCTGCCATACGGTATATGAGACGGTGGAAGCCGAGAAGGCGGGTCAGGACAAGAGCGACAGCCTTCTGGATCGCATCAGGGAGCTGCGTCTGGCCTATCTGGCGTCAATAAAGTGATCAAGGAGGGAAGAACGATGAAAACCTTGACATTCGATCGGGATCAGGTCATTTTTCAGGAGGGAACCTACGGAAATACCATGTATGACATCGTCAGCGGCAAGGTTGGCGTATACATGAATTATAAGACGGGCGAGGAAAAGCAGCTGGCGGAGATGGGAAACAGCGAAGTGTTCGGCGAAATGGGCATGATCGAAGTCTATCCGCGCTCTGCCACGGCGGTCGCCCTGGAGGACGGCACCGTTCTCGCCGAGATCACAGAGGCCGAGCTGTCCCAGTATTTCAAGGACAAGCCGGAGAAGATTCTGAAGCTTCTGCGGCTGTTGAGCCAGCGGATACGCGAAACAGACAAGAAATATCTCGATGTCTGCCGGACGGTGTATGAAAGCAATCTGGAGAAAAAGGAAAGCGTCCCGAAGGATGCGCTGATCAATGCTGAGCTGGAGATGATTTGTCGGGAATACAACCGCTTTAATTCGCTTTGGCTGAATTGAACGCTACAGCGGGGGCGTGGGCAGAAATGCCCCGAGGCGCTACGGACGGCGCAGACAGCACGGGAGGCCGGTACATCCATTCAGGATCTACCGGTCTCCTTTTCGTATGATGCAGACCCGTTCCGCCCTGCTTCAGGGGAGTTGTCGCCGCAGGCAACTTTGCCTCTGGCAAAGTTGGTTTGGCTTACAGCCAAACTGCCGACGGCTCAAATCGGAGACAAAAGGCGCGGCACCGGAGTCGGTGACTGAGAGGTCGTTATTCCTCAGGAAAACGTGAAGAGCCATAGTTTTTGGTGCTTTGTTTTTTCGCAAGTATGCCCCGATGCATTCGCACCGAGGCATCTGCCTGAAGCCCCTGTTGAACCAATGCCTGTTCAGTGGATTCACTGGAGCGTCCGCTCTTCCGTTCAAACGCTGCCGTTCATTGCCAGGATCAGCTCGCTTGCCATCAGGCCAGGCCTCAATGCCGCCAGCCCGCCGTGACCGACGTTCTCAAACACCTTGAAGACGGTCTGGGGCAGGCGCTTCCGGATATAGGCGATGTCGGCTTTCCGGGCCTTCTCTTCCGCCTTCGCGTACCAGTATTCGATGTGATCGCAATTCGTCGTGACGGGATTCGGCATCGCATAATTGTTGCAGGAATCGAAGGTGCGCCATATCGTCTTTGCGCTGGCGTGCTTCAGCACCTTCGCAATGTATTGCAGGTCCTCCTCGGAATACGCATCCGTGGAGAAGGCCTTTTCCAGCACCTTCAGCCCGCCGGCTTTGCCCATGTAGATCAGCAGGAAGTCCCTGACGGCGATCAACCGCGTCACGATCCATGGCAACGGATAGGGGGTGATGCCGCCGTCGATGACCGCGCTGCGCACCTTCACCCTCCCGTCGGCGAGGAATCGGGCGACAATGGAACCGCCCATCGAACAGCCGTAGAGGCAGGCGATTTCGGAATGACCCTGTGCGGTCAGCCAGTCCGCGAGTTCCGCCGCAATCTGCTCCACGCTGGTGAAGTCCGTTGTATCATCAGGGTCATAGCCGGGAAGCGCGGGAATGACCAGGTGGCAGCGATCCTGCATCAGCGGGATGACGTATTCAAAATAATCCCACATCACGAGGGAGGGATGGATCAGGACGACCACATCGCCGTTGCCCTGTCCGAATTCATGAATGGTCATTTGTTTTCCATACTCCCACTACAAAGTTAGTTATATATTACTGCTGCAATGTGAAGAATGCAATCCCCAAATTGTTTTTCAGGACGGTGTGTTAACAATCATCATCGGCATCTTGCCAATGCGACAACCTTGCGCTATAATAGTAAGTGAAAACTAACATATTCTTCGCCCATCATACACGGCGCTATGGATGAACGATTGTGCAGCGGGCGATTCTTTATGGGCATGGGTTAGCTTAATCTAATATAGAATCAGACACGTTCAGCCCGGACATCCCCGCTGCGGCGATATGGCGACGGAGTCAAAGGCATTGGAGCAGACCGAAGCGTTCATGGGGGGCGCGGCGCGATGAAAAAGCGGGGTCATCTGCAGATCCACAAAGGACTTTGGGATCTATACTCTGTTCTGAAGAGATCACAAGCAAGGAAAAGGAGCGAAGTAGGGAAATGAATGCCTGGGTGATTTTGATTGAAATGGTTGTGTTCGCAGCAATCTTCACGGCCGTCATCCTCGTCTATTATCGCGGAGACAGGAAGTACAGCCCCGCGAGCATTCACAATTATCCGCCGGACATCCAGGAGGAATACTTCAAGAC
>JAFWBZ010000202.1 GCA_017537105.1 Clostridia bacterium
CGTCCATCGTGTTTCGCATGTGCCGCGACCAGCTGCTCCGGCGGCCGTACTGTCCGCCGTCCTCCAGCAGAGTTTCCATGGTCTCCTGGAGCTCCGCGCGGACATTCACCCAGTTGGCCGCGTTGATGATGACCGTCACCAGCACCATGGCCAGGGCAAGCACCAGTATGGCGATTCGCATGAACCGCCCGCGTATACTGCGTATCATCCCATAACTTCCATTGAATAGCCGACGCCCCGCGTGACCCGGATCTCCACGTGCGCGCCCAGCTCCTTCAGCTTCTTTCTCAGCATTGAAATGTTCACCCAAACCACGTTGACCTCGGATTCGGTATCCCACCCCCACACCTTCTCCATGATCTGGTCGATGGTGTGGATGGTCCCGGGGCGCTCCGCGAGGAGCTCCATCAGCTGAAAGCTCTTGTTGCTCAGCTTCGTCGACTGCCCGCCGCAGCGCAGCATCATGCTGGCCCGGTCGAGCTCGATGTCCCCCAGGCGCAGCACGTCCGGCGCGTAATCCGCCCTGCGGCGCAGCATCGCCCGCACCCGGGCCAGCAGCTCATTGGAGGCAAAGGGCTTGGAAAGGTAGTCGTCCGCCCCCGCATCCAGCCCTTCCACGCGGTCCTCCACCGCGTCCCGGGCGGTGAGCATCAGGCATGGCGCCGAAAAGCCCCCGCGGCGCAACTGCTCCAGCACCTCGATCCCGCTCATGCCCGGCATCATCCAATCCAGGATCACGCCGTCATAGCCGCCGCTGCGGGCATAGTCCAGCGCCTCGCGGCCGTCGTGCACCGCGTCTACGGAATACCCCGCGTGCTCCAGCAGCACCTTGACCGCCCGGGCCAGGTCGCGGTCATCCTCAGCAAACAACAATCGCATAGCATCACCTGTAAGAAGAGTATAGCACATTCTGCAACGGATTTCCACCAAAACGCGCTGTGCGCCGCCCGATGGGCGGCGCTGTCGCGCTGCGTTCAGATTCCCTCCAGGCCGGAGGCGAAGGGCATCGTCTGCAGGTCCTGTGCAAACGCCGTGCCGTCGACGCTGCCGTCCTGCGCATTCCCCGGCTGCTGGCCGTCCATGGGATGCTGGCCGAACATGCCGCGCTGTCCGCGCCCGCCGAACCCGCGTCCGCCGTGGCCGCCGTTCATGCGTCCGCCCTTGCCGCTTCCGTTCTGGAACGCGTAGCCGCAATTCGGGCAGGTGCCGTCGCGGAGGGCCTGCTGCTCCTTGTAGTAGTTCAGGATCAGATCCGCCTGATCCTGGGTCAGCTTGCCCGCCTCGACGAAGTCCTTCAGCTCAGACTCGAGGTCCTCCTGGCGCGCGGACTCTTTGGCGGACCGATAGGCGTTCAGCGCGTCCTGCAGGGCGGTGGAATCGCTGCTCTCCGCCGCGGGTTCCTGCGCCTGGGGTTCTTCCTGCTCCGGCCGGGTCTCCTCGATCGCGGGCGCGGAGGGCAGCTCCGGCGCCTCCGGTTCGACCGTCTCGGCCAGCGCCGCGACGCCCAGCACCGTCGCCACGACCAGCGCCAGCGCAATCAGCATTCCGATAAAAGTGTTCTTCATTTTCATTCGCTCCTTTTGATTCAGATTGCGTCCTCTCCTTGGGACGCTTGCATTATCGCACGACAACCTAACGCGAAGCTAAAACGAATATGAACGATTTGTATCGGATTGCGCCGGCCTTTGAACGCAAAGCGGGCCCGCGCTGCCGCGGGCCCGCCTGCATAGTCCCGGCTTATTCGATGCCGAGGACCTCCTTGTAGTCGTCGATGGTGGCGATCTGCACGCCGGTGTTGATGAACTTCGCGCCGATGGTCTCGTCGAAGTCCGCCTCGACCTCCTCGCCATTGATCAGCTTGTGCAGCGTCTCAACGCACTGATAGCCCATGTTGTAGAAGCTCTGGCCGATGGCGACGTCCAGCACGCCCGCGTCGAAGAAGGCGGGAGTGGTCTCCGGGAAGATGTCCACGGTGACGATCTTGTGGTTGGGATCCGCCAGCTTCCACTCGTTGGTGTTGGGCATGGCGGTCACGTCGACGGTGTAGGGCCAGCCGCCGGCCATGAACCACGCGTCGCACTCCTCGCCGTTGGCGCGGCTGTAGGCCTCGACGCCCTCGATGGCCTCGTCCACGTTGTCGTTGCAGGCGAAGGTGTAGACGACTTCGATGTTGGTGCCCTCGATGGCGTCCTTGAAGCCGCGGATGCGGGCCTCGATGTCATCGGCGCCGGGGATGCCGGCCAGCACGGCCACGCGCACGGTCTCCAGCTCAGTGTCCTTGTAGAGCTCCTTCATGTACTCGCCGCTGGTGAAGCCGGCCTTGTAGTTTTCGGTGCCGATGTAGTACTCGCGATTGGAGTTCGGGGAGTCCACGTCGTAGCAGACCACCTGGATGCCGGCATCCAGCGCGGCGTTGATGGAGGCCATCAGCGCGTCGCCGGTGGTGCAGGAGATGGCGATGCCGTTCACGTCGCCGCGGGAGATCAGGTTCAGCATGATCTCATTCTGAAGCTCCGCCTCCGCGCGCAGCGGGGACTGCCACTCGACGGTCACGCCCAGGTCGGCGCCCGCGTCGTTCATGCCCTTCTCCGCGTCCAGGAAGACCACGTTGCCCAGCTGCTGTCCAATCATGACGATGGTCTCCGCCATGGCGGGAGCGCACAGTGCCATGACGAGCATCACGGCAAGCACCAGGGAAATCAGTTTCTTCATGTGTATACCCTCCTTGCTATTATTCACCGAATGGCTCGCATTCGGCAAAGTTCCGATGGAATCGATGCCTACGACCGCGACTTGCGGATCTGGTCGATGGAGACGGCCACGATGATGACCGAGCCGATGATCAGCGTCTGGAAATAGGGGTCCACCTTCAAGAGCACCAGCGCGTTGCGCAGCACGCCGATGATGGCGGCCCCAATGATGGTGCCGATGACGGTGCCTTCGCCGCCGGACAGCGAGGAGCCGCCGATGACCACGGAGGCGATGGCATCCATCTCAAAGCCGTTGCCGGCCGTCGGCTGGGACACACCCAGCTTGGAGGCGTTCATGATGCCGGCAAAGGCCGCAGTCAGGCCGCTCAGCATGTAGCAGAGCAGGTAGAGCCGCTTGATGTTGATGCCCGAGATGCGGGTCGCCTCGGCGTTGCCGCCCATGGCGAAGATGCGGCGCCCGGTGACCGTCTGGTTGCGGAAGATCGCAAACAGTATGACGATCAGCAGCATGGCGTAGATTGCGATGGGAACGCCCAGGAAGTAGCCCTGGCCCAGCCAGAGGAACTTCTCGCCCAGGCCGGAGATGGGATAGCCGCGGGTGGTGATGTAGCAGATGCCGCGGAAGATCTGCTGTGTGCCCAGCGTGGCGATCATTGGGGGCAGCTTGCAGAAGACCACCAGACTTCCGTTGAACAAGCCGCAGCACAGGCCCGTCAGCATGCCCAGGAGCAGCGCCAGCTCCGTGGGCACACCGCCCTTGATGGCCAGCGCGACGATCGTCGCGGCCAGGCCATAGGTCGCGCCGACGGAGATGTCGATGCCGCCGGTCATGATGACCATGGAGACGCCCAGGCCGGCGATGGCGTAGGCGGAGAAGGCGCGGGCCGTGCTCAGGAGGTTGTTGGGCTCCAAAAACGCCGGCTGCGCGATGGAAAGCACCGTGCACAGCAGCACGAATATGATAAAAATGGTGACCGTGGAGGCGCTGGCGCCCCGGAAGATGTTGGGGATGCCGCCGCTCTTCTTGACATTCTCGCTCATTTGAATAACGCTCCTTCCCAACCCCGCTACGATATCGCCATCTTCATGACGGATTCCTGCGTCGCTTCACTGCGGGCAATCTCCCCCTTGATCCTGCCGTCGTGCATCACGTAGATGCGGTCCGACATGCCCAGGATCCCGGGCAGCTCAGAGGAGATCATGATGATGGCCACGCCCTGGCGCACCAGCTCGCTCATCAGCATGTGGATCTCCTTCTTCGCGCCGACGTCGATGCCGCGCGTGGGCTCGTCCAGGATCAGCACGGACGGGTGCGTGGCCATCCACTTGGCGATGACCACCTTCTGCTGGTTGCCGCCGGAGAGGTTCATCACCCGCTGCTCCTGCGAGGGCGTCTTGACCCTGAGCTTTGCGATGTATTCGCCGGCCAGGCCGCGCTCCCGCTTCTTGTCCAGGAACCAGCCCTTCGCGACACTGGGCAGTGCGGCGATGGAGGTGTTGTGCAGCACGCTCATCTTGAGGATCAGCCCCTGCTCCTTGCGGTCCTCGGGCACGAAGCCCATGCCCGCGCGCAGGGCGTCCACGGTGGAGCGTATGGCGACGGGTTTGTCCCGGACGTAGATCTCGCCGCCCTCCCGGGGATCGATGCCGAACACGGCGCGCATGACCTCGCTGCGGCCCGCGCCGACCAGGCCGGCGAAGCCGACGATCTCGCCGGAGCGGACGTTGAAGGAGATGTCCTTCAGGA